>JAJYHS010000174.1 GCA_021784635.1 bacterium | reverse complement strand
CGCATACCGCGCGACTTGAGGGATGGTGTTCTGTGATTATTCGAACCCCGTTTTCGAGAACTGTTTTATTGTACAGGGGTTCGAACTCAAACGCTTTCATTCAAATTTATTTGCCTGTAAGGCGTCTACGCGTTGGCATTAACTCGTTCGAGCAACGCCTTTCGCGACAACTTAATTCGGCCTGAACGGTCGACTTCTAGAACTTTGACGTCTACCGTATCGCCTTCTTTTAACACGTCTGAAACGCTGCGAATGCGTTCGTGCGCGATTTCAGAAATGTGAAGGAGCCCGCTCGTATTCGGTAAAATTTCAACAAATGCGCCAAAATCAGCGATTTTTACAACTTTACCGTGATACGTCTTACCAACTTCGGCTTCAGCACAAATGTCTTGGATCATTTTTATGGCTTTTTTAGTCGCCTCTGGGTCGGCCGCCGCAATGTGAACCTTACCGTCGTCTTCAATATTTATTTTAACTCCAGTGGCTTCGATGATCGCTTTGATCGTTTTACCGCCAGCACCAATGACCTCGCGCACTTTTTCAGGTTTCACCTGAATCGTTTCTATACGAGGAGCGTAGTCTGAAATCTGACCACGCGGCGCCCGAATGGTCTTTTCCATTTCGTTCAGGATATGATGGCGGCCTTCATGGGCCTGAGCGAGAGCCTTTTCCATAATTTCAAAAGTTAGGCTGTCAATTTTGATATCCATTTGTAGAGCTGTAATGCCGTCTCGCGTACCAGCGACTTTAAAATCCATGTCACCTAAGTGATCTTCGTCACCAAGTATGTCGGTTAAGATCGCGTATTTGCCACCGTCGGTGATAAGCCCCATGGCTATTCCAGCCACATTACCTTTTATAGGGACGCCGGCATCAAGCAGCGCAAGCGTGCCCGCACAAACCGTACCCATTGAGCTTGAGCCGTTTGATTCCAACACTTCGCTAACAACACGCAAAACGTACGGGAATTTTTCATAATTAGGCGCCACCATTTTAAGCGCGCGTTCAGCTAAGTTGCCATGACCAACTTCGCGTCGGCTTTGGGCCCCCACGCGGCCTGTCTCACCCACGCAATAAGGAGGGAAATTATAATGGAGCATAAACCGTTTCACGACCGACCCTTCAAGTGCATCGATTCGTTGCTCGTCATCTCCCGTGCCGAGAGTCACCGTTCCAAGAACCTGCGTTTCACCACGAGTAAAAAGTCCGGACCCGTGAGCACGTGGCAACAAACTAACTTCCGTACTGATCGGTCGTACGGTTTTCGTGTCGCGGCCGTCGATTCGGACGCCATCCACAATGATCATCTGCCGGGCAACATGGTATTTCAGGTCTTCAAAAATTTTAATAATTTCTTTCGTCCGTTGCGGCTGAAGTTCCGCCGGCTGCTCGGGAATGAATTTTTCGGTCGCCGACCGAAGGGCATCATCGAGTAACCCATATCGAGTTTGTTTTTGCCTCTCCGACAATGCTGCCTTTACTAACGGGCGCAGATACGCCTCTGCTTTTTCACGAAACTGAGATTCAATTTCGATCGGTGTGAAGTCGCGTTTCGGCGTCGCACCGGTCTTTTGCCGTAGCTCATCTTGCGCTTTCAGAATCGGCATCAACGACTTATGTGCAAAGCGCAAAGCAGAAAGAACATCCGCTTCAGTTACAAATTTAGCTTCACCTTCGACCATCAAAATACCATTTTTTGTTCCCGCGACGGTGATGTCCATATCCGATTCCGCGAGTTGATCACGAGTCGGGTTGGCGATCATTTCGCCATTTACTCTACCAACAGTTACTGAAGCGATCGGACCATTAAATGGAATGTCGCTGATGTGAGTTGCAGCGGATGCCGCAATACTGGCCAAATTGTTGATGGGGTATTGACCATCGTAACTCAAAATTGTCGCGACCACCTGGGTATCAAAATTATAACCTTCTGGGAAGCACGGGCGCAGCGGGCGATCGATCAAACGGCAATTTAGAATTGCATCCGTTGTCGGCCGGCCTTCGCGTTTGAAATAACCACCGGGGACACGTCCGGTTGAATAGAATCGCTCGACGTACTCAACAGTTAACGGGAAAAAATCAGCATCTCCGCTGGATTTATCCGAGACGACGGTCACGAGCACAATATTATCACCACACGTGACGAGCACCGCTCCATGGGCTTGTTTGGCCAATCGCCCTGTTTCAAATGTAACAGTTCGCCCTTGAATCTCGAAAGAAACCGTTTCTTTCATCTCATCGCTACTTTCTAAGACCTAAATCTTCAATGAGTTTTACGTATTTGCTGGAGTCGTTTTTGCGTAAATAATCGAGCAATTTTCGGCGTTGCGATACTAACTTGAACATGCCTTGCCGGCTGTGTTCATCTTTAGCATGCAATTTAAAGTGTTCTGTTAATTCACTAATTCGTTTCGTCATTAGTGCGACTTGAACTTCGGGACTGCCCGTATCGAACTCGCCACGACGAAACTGTTTAACAATGTGTTCTTTCTTGGTTTTTGATAGCGCCATGCGACCTCCGTCAATTTCAAAACGCTCGACTTTAACGACTTTAAACCACATCGACAAGTATTTTAGCTTGGGCCCTTAAATTTAGCCCGTCTAAGCGCGATCACATTTGAATACCCGGCAAATCTTAAGCCCCTGATGCGGCTGCGCTTGTAATAGTGCCAACATTTCGCCTGTTTCGGCACTTAAAATTTTGACTCCTATTGCTTGGTTGGATTGCGTGGCCTGTCGCTTTTCGGGAAGCAACCGCCGATCCAGCTCCACAGGGACCTGCCCGTTCTGAACAAGGCGCTCGTCGCGCCCTCTTACCGAAATCGCCCGCCACGTCGAAAGGGTCTGTCGCAGCGGAACAATTGCCCCGCAAGGAGCGCTTAAATTGCCAACGACTTTTTCAACTTCTTCTAGGGCAAGGGCCTCGGTTAAACGGTAGGGCTCGCACGTTGTCCGTCGTAAAGATTCAAGTGTAGCGCCACAGCCCAAACGCTCCCCGAGTTCGCTCGCCCAGCGGCGAATATAACTGCCCTTCGAGCATTCGACGTGAGCTTCGATACCTTGCTGCGACACTTCTGATATCTCAAGATTCCAAAACGTCATCTCTTTAACTGGCAGTTCAACAGGTGTTTGGGTTCGCGCCATTTGATAAAGCTTTTGTCCGTTCACTTTGGCCGCCGAATAGGCCGGAACTGTCCACATAAATGTCCCCACTAAACTCCGGGCCGTCTCGCGAATTTTATCGGCCGATTGCCGTACTTCTTCGTGACTGAGTACTTGCCCCGTAAGATCCATGGTGTCGGTACGCACACCCAACCGCACGCGCATCTGATAGGATTTGTTTTCGTTTAATACGAAATCTGAAATTTTGGTCGCTTCGCCCAACAAGACGACAAGAAGACCAGACGCCATCGGGTCGAGAGTTCCCGCGTGGCCAACTTCGCGGGTGTTAAAAATATGGCGAATTCGATTGACGACATCGTGACTCGTCAATCCCGAAGGTTTGTCGATGAGCAACAGCCCGTGAAACATGCGAAATTATTCCTTCGTTGATGGCTCGTTTTTTAATCGCGCCAGCTCAATTTCACGCAGCGCCGCTTCGATTTTTAATGTCTTCTCCATCCCCTCGTCGAGTAAAATTGTGATACGCGGCACGAACCGCATACGAAGCAGGTCGTTAACGACAAGTTGAATATCGCGAACGTGTTCTTCTAGCGTTGCCATCGTTTCTTTTTTGTCTTCGTCCGTGCCCATGACGCTCACGAAAACTTTAGCTGTCCGCAGCCTTTCGTTCGATTCCACGCGCGTCACGGACACAAATCCACGCAAAGGGTATTTGAAACCCTTCAGCAAAAAATTCGCCACTAAATGCTGGATTTCTTTTTCGACTCGTCGAATGCGCCGGTCATCTTTCAATCGAAGCTCCTTTCAGCCTTCAAACGGCCGCTGGAGAGACTTGCTCAATAACGTAGTCTTCGATGATGTCACCGACTTTGATGTCGTTGAAATTTTCAATTCCAATACCGCA
>JAJYHS010000095.1 GCA_021784635.1 bacterium | reverse complement strand
GAAGATTACCATAAACTTGTCGGGTTTAACCTGCGATTAACGAAGGCAATTAATTTAAGCGGCAAAGTAGACCCGGCCTTAAGGCGTCGCTTTCTTAAATACACGGGTGAAGTAATTGCACAAAATGCTTTCGTCGCCGGGTTCGACAAAGATGTGCTTAACGATTGCAAAGAATTCGTCGAACTAAGTCTCAGTGTGATTTCAGATGATCAGGAGGCCATTCTAATGCTTGATGTCCTCAATTCACACGCGGACTTTGTCTACGCCCACTCGCTTGGCGTCAGCATGTACGGAGTCCTCTTGGCTCGAGCATTGGGTTGGCTTTCGCCACAAACAGCGTTCAAAGTGAGTATAGCGGGGCTCTATCACGATATCGGCAAGAAAGAAATTCCACGTGCAATACTCGAAAAACCGCGATTTCAGATGACATTAGAAGAACGAACCATTTACGAGACCCACCCCACCCGTGGCAAAGAAATCCTTGAGGCCATCAGATCCGTCCCCACGGAAGTGGTCGAGGTCGCATATCAACACCACGAGAATATTTTAGGTACGGGATTCCCGAGAAAATTGCGCAAAATGAGTATTCACCCGATGGCAAATCTTATCGCTATCGTTGACCGATTTTGCGAGTTGGCTATCAAAAGCCCCTACTCTTCGGGCATGACAGCCGCTGAAGCCCTGTCACAGATTGGTAAAAGCGGTGATGAATTTGACCGCCAGTGCCACCAAGCCCTCCGCAAAATTGTCATGGGCGAGTAAGCGCCGAAGAGTGAAATGACCCCTTTTATTTACCCTGAAAACGCTTGGATTTTGTGGTACGACCGTAGCCGAAATGATCGAGGCTAGAAAAAAACTATTTAAATTTCTTATACCATTGATTTGTGTGGGCGGAATCGGCGGCCTTGTTGGATTCTTTTATTTAACAGCACTCAAATTGACGAGCCAATGGCTTGGCCCCGCCGGCCACCCGCAAGATCATATTTTGCAACTGATTATTATGATCGCGGTCGGGCTCATCATACCGCTCTTGATCTATTGGTTTGGCTCGCCCGGCAATGTTGAAATTTTAGTAAATAATATCAACTTACACGGGACAGGTCAGGATATTTCGACTCTGCGCTCATTGGTCCCGATTTCGCTTCTCTGCATTGGATCTGGCGGAGCGGCAGGCCCTGAAGCACCTCTGGTTCAAACGACGGGCGCCATTGGATCATGGCTTGCCATGCGCTTTGGATTGCCGGTTGAACGGCGACGGATTTTAACGATTACGGGAATGGCTTCCGGTTTCGCAGTTTTGTTCGGCGCCCCCTTAGGAGCGGCGGTATTTTCACTCGAGATTTTGCATCGTAACGGTTTAGAGTACTACGAAGCATTAATCCCGTCGTTGATCGGCGCCCTTTGCGGTTATGTGATTTACGTGATCTCCGGCAGGCTTGGGGTTCAACCGGTCTGGCATTTCCCGGCAATTGGCGTGATTCATGAAAGTGATTTTATGTGGGCGTTTTTTGTTGGTCTGGTTGGCGGACTACTGGCGATGGCGTTTACTTACGCAAATACGGGGGTAGGCAAACTGTTTAAAAAAATCCCGGTTTGGGTTCGATCAGCAGTTGGCGGAATATTACTTGTCGGTTTGGCTTTATGGAGCCCGTATGCCCTAACGTTTGGCGAAGTGCAAGTTTCGACTGTCGCACTGATGCATGCCACGCTTGGTTTTTTTGCAGTGGCGTTTTTGGCAAAGTTCATCGGCACCACAATCACTCTAAGCTCGGACTGGAAGGGCGGATTTATCATTCCAATTTTTTTCATGGGTGTCGCTCTTGGCCGATTTGCCCACGTTTTGATTCCGAGCGCAAACGAAGTTGTTCTTATGGTGGCTTTCATGACTGCACTCAACACCGGAGTCACCAAAACACCTTTAGGTTCTACGTTAGTGGTCACCAAAATGGCCGGAATTCAACTTCTACCGACTACAATCTTAGCCGCCCTTGTTGCGTTATTCGTTTCGGGTTCGGTCGGAATGATTGAAACAGAATTCGATCGCGATAGCGGTCTTTCAACTGGCGAATTCGAAAATATCAACTGAGCTATTCGGCGTCTCATTTGTTAAAGTGCGGTTGATGGCAACTTCTTTAATATATCTTTTAATGTCTGTTCGATTTTTTTTAACGGTATTTCTTCTATGCACGGAAAGCGCTCGTCAAATTTATAGCGACAGCGATGATGGCAATCGAAGCATTCGCGATAATCATAAACCGCGTGCAGATTTGGATCGTTTGCGTGAAAGTAATGGAAATTTCCGCCCGGCATAATCATCACAGTCGGACGCCCCATGATCCATGAGGCATGTCCGAGGCCCGTTTCATTTGTTAGCGTAAATTTCGCTTGAGCGACTAAGGCAAGCGATTCGACAATTGAAGTTTTAGTCGTTAAATCTACTGCAAAATCGTTCGTGAGTGCATTCGTGAGTTGATCCGTGTGATTTGTGAGCAAACTAAGTTCAGGGAGCGGATCAGCCGATAAAAATACGGCTTTCATATTTGCCTCGCACGCGATTTGCTTTGCGAGCTTGACGATATTTTGCCGCGAATAAGTGCGGCGCGAATCGCCGGTTGACGGTAAAACACAAAAATAGTTTTCTTTTGCAACCGGCCAATTTGCCGAACATTGAATCAGCACTTCGACCGGTAAATACGGCCGCGATCGCTCCGGCGGGAGCGAACCACCAATAACCGCTTCGAGTAATAAATGTTCCGTCGTATGTGCTCCACATAAAAATCGTGTGTCGTGTTCACTGTCAGGCGGATAAGAAGCGAGTTTTTGATAAATTTTCGACCGGCGCTTTTTTTTTGGCGCAGGTTCATCCGTTGAGACCGCAACGACAACTTCGCCTTTTTGCGCGTTTGACTTGAAAAACTGTGTGACTCGATCGGCAAACGACGAGCGAAGACTTGATGCCACCACAAGCGACGGTTGCAAATGCCGCCATTGTCGTTTTAACTTTTGACGATAAAACGGATTGATTTTAAACTTCTTTAAATCGACCGCAAAAATTTGTTCGTTGGGTAGGTAAAGTTCCGCAATGGAAAGCACATTTTCTGCGCAAATGAGATAGACGTCGCTGTATTTTTGCTTTAATTCGCGGATCATCGCCGTGCCAAATAGAAAATCGCCGATGGCATCATCTTTAATGTAAAGCGCAGTTTGTTTGTTAGTCATCGGGCCCATCCCGTTTTCACTGTTACCCTTTCGACGCGGTATTACAAGGTTTTGTACTGTAGTTAATAGTTGCCAGATAATTCAAGCACAACTCTATCACATTGACTTTGCCTTCACTCTAATCATAATCACCGGATGGCAAGAATTATCGAGCTACCGACTCACTCTGATCCCCGAGGCAATTTGACTGTTTGTGAAAGGGTTTTGCCGTTCGAAATTAAGAGAATCTACATGATTTACGGTGTGCCAGAAGGCGAAGTTCGGGCCGGACATCGCCACAAGCGCATCATACAAGCCTGTATTTGCCTGAATGGGTCGTGTCGAATCGATGTCGAACTCTACGGTAAGCGAACCACTTATCGGCTTGAACGGCCCAACCAATTGTTGATTTTAGATCCGCAAGACTGGCATACTCTAAGTGAATTCAGTAAAAATGCCTACGTAGTGGTGATGAGCTCGGATTTTTACGATAAAGATGACTATGTTTCAACGCCGCTATAAAAAATATGATCGAATACGAAAATCTCGCTAAAACTAATGCCTCATTTACGGTCGAATACCTCGCGGCGGTAAACCGTCTTCTCGACGGCGGCAGTTTTATTTTGGGCGATAATGTGCACCAGTTTGAAAGTGAATTTGCACATTATTGCGGCAGCTCTCATTGCGTCGGCGTCGCCTCGGGTTTCGATGCCATATATTTGGCGTTGCGCGCTCTCGATCTCCCCGCCGGGAGTGAAGTGATTATTCCTTCGAATGCTTACGTCGCAACAATTTTGGCAGCCGTTCAGTGCGGGCTCAAGCCGGTTCT
>JAJYHS010000016.1:3690-4032 GCA_021784635.1 bacterium | reverse complement strand
AAAATTGAAAATGGCGCACGTAAAAATATTTTCTGGACACTCGACGGGGAGTCCAGTTGTATTTTCGACACTAGGGTATCTGAGTTGTGACATTATTTGTTTATCGAGAGCATCGAACGTCGAGTCGGCTCTGTCTAGTCTAGTTTTACACGAGCAACCAAAGACCTATGAGAATTAGACAAACGTATAAGAGACGGTGAAAACCCGCGCTCGATTGACGGCCGATTAACCGGCATAAAAAAAATCCGGCAAAAGTGGGGGCGAGCACCCAAAGAAAAAAATCGTCTTCTTTTTTATGACGCTCCCATCGGAATATTCAACTATGATGCCAGGCTTCGGATC
>JAJYHS010000016.1:0-3680 GCA_021784635.1 bacterium | reverse complement strand
AAAAATCGTCTTCTTTTGCGGAACAAAAACCTGAAAACCAATAACCGCACATGGCCAGAGAACTCGCGATTAAAAAATAAGCCTGAAGGGTCGCGCGAAATTTTTCTGGTGGCCAGCGGCGAAGCGAACCATAAATAGCCAGCGGCGGTCCGTTCATGCCGTATGAGCCGCCAAATATTCCCGCGAAAAAACCAAACACCCAAGCGTACCGGTCGTCGGCAAGCGTAAAGCGATTGGGGCGGTCGAGTGAGTAGCCTGAAAATAAAATTAGAATGGAGGCCAAAATATCTTTGATAATTACTTCGGGGACGATTTTGAGAAGCAATATTCCGATGGGTAAACCGAAAAGAGTCGAAATAATTAGAAGGCGCGCCCCGCGAAATTGTATATGCTCCCAATCCAAAATCACCGAACTACCGGCGATGAGAATTGACACGAATACGGCAATTGGCGCCGCAGACGGCACGGGGAGGATTAACGCAAGAAGTGGAACCGAAATCAGCGCTTCGCCGAAGCCAAACGTCGTGCGAAAGGTGGCTGCTATAAACACTATAACGGCGATTTCTGCAGACGTTACGGTAAGCATTTCGAGAACCTATGGTTAAAATTCGCGCTGTAGCGAAAGATTATATTTCAGTTCTGTATGTTACACTTGTTGCCGCTCTTCAATAACCAAATGTTTAAGATCGAACCGATTAGTCAGACGCTTGCGGTAAAAATCTGTTCCCATAAGCTTTGAAGCTGTCACTACGACTTCGCAGGCTACGGCGTTCGGAGCTACCCTCCATGTGTGCACGTCCAAAACTCTCGCGCCAGTTGATTCGATCTCGGAGCGAACGCGATGGGGCGGAATTTTTTTAGAATGTACGTCGAGCAGTTCAAAACCCGTATCGCGGCAAAGGCCGTATGCCCACTTTAGTATAACGAGCGAACCGACTATTCCCATCAGGGGATCCATCCATGTCCAACCAAAATATTTGCCGAGCGTAAGCGCTATAATGGCAAGTACGGAGGTCAATGCGTCGGCGAGAACATGTACGTAAGCGCTATGTAAATTATAATCGTGGGTTTCGTGTTCATGTTCATGTTCATGTTTGTGCGCGTGATGATGAGCAGAATGATCATGATGATCACGAAGAATCCATGCGCTTAACAAATTGACGCAAAAACCTAATGCCGCAATGGCAATAGCCTCGTTGAATTGTATTTGCTCAGGGTGAAAAAAACGGTCGATCGAATCAACCGCCATCAAAAACGAAATCATGGTCAGGACGAGAGCGCTTGTGTAACCTCCGAGAGGGATAAGCTTGCCTGTTCCAAATGAAAGATTTAGGTTGAATTTGGACGACCGGCTTAAACGATAAGCTATCAACGAAATTACCATTGCCGCCGTGTGCGAAGCCATGTGCCAACCGTCAGCAAGAAGAGCCATAGAGTGGTCCAAGCTCCCGGCCGTAATTTCGGTTATCATTGTCACTGCCGTTATTATCAATACCCAAGTCGATTTTTTTTCATTGATAATTAGCGAATTATCTTCAAGTAGGTACTGGTGAGGGTAAGATGAATCCATACTCTAAACTCCTAAGGCAATATCACTTCCAGAAGCTTTTCATAATATCGATTAATTCTTCGCCGGATTCCGTTGCGATCTTTTTGTTTTCCGCCTCGACAATATGCTCACGGATATGTTGTTCAATTACGTCACCCATCAGTCCGTTTAGCGCGCCTCTGCAAGACGATAAAAGTTGCATGACCTGATAGCATTCTTCTTCGGAGTCAATGGCTTCAGCAAATGCATCGAGCTGCCCCTTTAATCGATTGACCCTAGAAATAATTTTTGATTTTTCCCGAATTGTTTGGCTCATAGACGAACCCAATTAGTATAGGGGGGTATACTATGTCAAATAAAAAACAAAACGAATTGCAAATTAATTTTGACTCAATTGATATGCTACTTGTATAGGTTTGTCGCAAATGAAATTCGCAATTTGTGGTGTTTTTATTGTAATATTTCAGCTGGCGGCGGGGCGTGCCTATTCTGAAGTTGTTTCTGCTCCGACTGACGCGAACTGGAGTATTCATTTTCAAACTACGACGATCTCGCAAGGGCATCCTGGATTTTCAGCGGCATACAGTGGCACAAACAGCCTCAGCCCATCGCCCGAATTCGACACCTCGCTTACATCGACTCTATTTTTAGGGAGAAGACTTTGGCATAACGGTCAAATTTACTTTGATCCCGAACTCGCGGGCGGCAGAGGCGTGAGCTCGACACTTGGTATTGCCGGATTTCCGAACGGTGAAATTTATCGAGTGGGGTCAAGCGCCCCCGAGATACATGTTGCAAGATTATACTTGAAGCAAATCTTTAGTTTGGGCAATGCCCGAGAGTATCTTCACGACGACGAAAACCAAATTCGTGGTTATATACCGGTACATCGAATTACCCTAATCGCCGGCAGATTTAGCCTGAGCGATTTTTTTGACAATAACGAATACAGCCACGACCCACGCACCCAATTTCTTAACTGGGCACTTATGGATAACGGGGCGTGGGACTACGCCGCTGATACGACGGGCTATACATGGGGCGTGTATTTGTCATACAACGAAAAAAATTGGGCGTTGAGGCTTGCCACAGCAATGGAGCCTGAGCAAGCGAATCAAATGGAACTTGATACGGACCTACGGCAGGCGCACGGCGATCAAATTGAAGTTGAACGGCGTTACCATATTGGCAAACATCGCGGAGCGGTGCGGGTGATGTACTATGAAAACCATGCCGACATGGGCAGCTATGCGGAGGTTCTTCAGAATCCTGTGTATAACATGAATATTGTAAAAACCCGGGCGTACCGAACAAAATATGGTTTTGGACTTAATGTTCAACAAGAGTTAACTCACGATTTAGGTGCCTTCGGCCGACTCGGCTGGGATGATGGTGCAACAGAGTCTTGGGCGTTTGCTGAAATTGACCGTACCGCAAGTATAGGCGCGAGTCTTAAAGGTGCAAATTGGCACCGACCTGCTGATCGCGTTGGATTAGCCGCAGTGGTTAACGGTCTTTCAGAAGATCATGCGGCCTATCTTGCCGCCGGCGGCTACGGGTTTATGATCGGTGACGGTAGACTTAATTATGCTCCCGAAGAAATTGGTGAAGCGTATTATTTGTGGCAGCCGTTTAACTATCTTGGCATCACAGCTGATTTTCAGTTTGTGAATCACCCAGCATACAACAAAGATCGAGGTCCCGTTTACCTTTATGCACTAAGACTGCATTATGAGATATAGTGTTAAAAATAAGCAGTTAAAATGGCAGTATTAAAAGGCGGAGGCGGTGGATAATATTTATTCATTTAATGTGAAAAAAGCGGACGGCGGCGTGCAATCGATGGCGGATTTTAAAGGCAAAGTCTTATTGGTTGTAAACGTGGCGAGTAAGTGCGGTTTTACTCCTCAGTATGAAGGGCTAGAAGAGCTCTACAAAAAATATTACGAAAAGGGGTTCGTCATTGTTGGCTTTCCGTGCGATCAGTTTGGTCATCAAGAGCCGGGCACAAACGATGAAATTCAACAATTTTGTCGCACGCAATACGATGTGCATTTTCCGGTAATGGCGAAGATTGACGTTAACGGCGATCAAGCGGATCCGCTTTATGTGTGGCTTAAGGCGTCTGCTC
>JAJYHS010000112.1 GCA_021784635.1 bacterium | reverse complement strand
TGCACGAGCAGTTGGCGCTAACAATAGAACCGCGGGTAAAAACGAAAATGATAATAGCGTAACGGTAATGAGCGATAAGAAACGAGCACGTGACGTCATTGCAAGTCCTCTACGCGAGAGTAAAAGCGGTTGATTTGTTCAACAGCATCTCTAAATTCGAGCTGCGTTTTTTCGTAAGAGCGCGGTGAGAGCATAGTTCGAAATCCGATAATCGCGCCGTGATCAGCCACAAAGTCTCCGATGATTTCTCCCCATGGTTGTGATGCTTTTTCAACGACTCCGTCCGTAACTTCGTTTGAATTTGCTGCAAACTGACCGATCATTCGCATTAAAAGAGGGAGTGTTTTAAGCGGTGCGCCCGAGACAATAGACGCATATTGAACGTTTGGCAAATTGGGATATTTTTCATTAAATTCCGCCATCGCCTTAACTTTCATTGGCTCAAGGAGTGGCACTCGCGCCGCCACATCGTAACCGGCGGACTTCCAAAACCGATACCAAAACGGGTGAGCGGCTTGAAAACATTCCGCCTGATCAGCAAGCGTTGACCCGCGGTGAGGCGAAACAATTGTTGTGACACTTAATACTCTTTGGGAATTTTGAAGTGCGTGTGCAAGTCCACGCGCGATCACCCCGCCGGTAGAGTGACCAAGCAAATGAAAGCTTGCCCCTAACCGTAAGGTCAAAATTTGTTTTTGAGCGCGCTCTATTTGTTCGTCTAGCGGACCAAAGCCCATCCGTTCAAGCGCGATAAAACGGTACCCGTGTTTCTCAAATTCTGGCTGAAGGTGACGATGTACAGGACCAAGGTTGAGCGGTCCAAAGCGCAGGTCTTCTCTGGAATAGCTATTAAAGCCGCGAATAAAAATAATGGGCGCCCGGGTCATGGCCAAATTGGTAGCAAATTTCACTACATCCATCAAATGATGCTGCCGATAGAGATACTGGAGGCGTATTTATGGGTGTTATCGGTGGTGTAGTTGTCTTAGTTTGCGTGTTCGGCGGCTACCTATTTGAAGGTGGTTTGCTGCATTCTTTGATTCAACCCTTCGAAGCGATGATTATCGGCGGGGCCGCGATCGGCGGATTCGTTATTGCAAACCCCATGTCGACAATTAAGCAGTCGATAAAGCTCGGCATTTCGGCCATGTTCGGCAAAGGCCCCGACAAAAAAGCCTATTTAGAGCTTCTCATCATGATGTTTCAACTGTTTCAAATTTTTCGTAAAGATGGACCTCAAGCGGTTGAAAAACACATTGAAGAGCCCGAAGCGTCGGAGATTTTCAAAGCGTTCCCCAATTTTCTAAAAAATCATCATGCGGTGGAATTTCTTTGCGATACGATGAAAATCACTCTTTCGGCCGATCTCTCGCAGTACGACGTCGACGATCTGCTCGACAACGACATCAAGGTCATGCACGAAGAGGAACACAAATGCCAACACGCACTTCAAAACGTAGCCGACAGTTTACCCGGTCTCGGAATTGTGGCCGCCGTTTTGGGGGTCGTTCATACGATGAGTTACTTGACCGCCGGTGTTGAAAAAATTGGTGAACTTGTCGGTGCGGCTCTTGTTGGAACCTTCTTGGGCGTTTTGATGTGTTACGGCTTTGTCGGACCGACCGCCAATAAAATCGCGTCCGATATCGAAGATCAAGGTCGTTATCTCAATGCGATTAAAGCGGCGATGGTGGCACTGCAAAGAGGTGCGCCCCCGCTAGTTTGTGTCGAGTTTGCACGCCGAAGTATTTATCCTGGGGTGCGCCCATCGTTTGAAGAAATGGATACGGCGACTAAAGAAACGAAGAAGGCGGCGGCATAATGCCAGCTAACGAGAAAAAGACTACCATCGTTATCAAAAAGGTGACCGTGACCCAAGCGGGCGGTCACGGTGGCTCGTGGAAGGTCGCCTTCGCCGATTTTATGACCTCCATGATGGCATTTTTTCTCGTTATGTGGCTTGTAAACCAAAGCCCTCAGGTCAAAAAAAATGTTTCTGAATATTTTTCGACCCCTTCAATCATCGAATACGATTACCAAAATTTCGGCGCTGAGCTGACTCTCAAAAAACTATTTCTTGATTTGATGAATGATCCGCTTAAGGCGGTACAAGACTTTATCATCCCGGCTGATCATCAACCGAACGTTCTCGAATTAGGAATGGCCAAAGTGGAGATGAGTTTTCTCGAAAATAAAGTAGGCCAGTACGCCAAGCATATGACGGTTACAAGCAGGCAAATTAGTTTTGAAATTCCAGCCAAAGAACTTTTCCTCCCGCAATCGGCTAACCCAGCGCGAAAGTACGTTTCGATTATGGAGCGCATACGCCAAATTGTAGAAGGTTTGAAAGATGCCAAGATATATATCAATTCCGAAGTGCCGTTTCGTTCAGGGCCGTGGCAAACATATAAAAATATCGCCGACGCGCGCCTTGACCTTCTCTCAGATAAAGTTGAACAAGGCATCATAAATCAAGGAGTTGATGTGTTCGGCAAAAGCACAGTCTTGACCAAGCCCGGGGCGCAAGGGATGGTTCATTTTGTGGTTCGGATGAAAAAGAAGCCGACGGTTATTCCGCCCCCAGGGGCATCTGATTCGAATTCAAAATCTGCAAGTGGCGCAGCCAGCGGAACAGCAAACAGCGACGGCAATTCAATTGGCAACCCGATTTACGACAACTTCGTCAATCAACTTACGCAGAAAGTGCAAGGCGTTGACACTAAAAGCTTCCCGAGATGACGATCAGGGATTGTGGCGAGATTCAACCCTAATTGGTTTTGATATCGAAACGTCCGGTAAGTATCCACTGTCGTCTGAAATTTGCGAAATTGCGGCGGCAAAATGGAGAAACGGCCAAATCGTCGATGAATTTCAAACCTTGGTGCGGGTTCGCGTGCCAATGGGCGAAGAGGTGATTGCGATCCACCATATCACCAACGAAATGCTGAATGGGGCGCCATCGGTCGAAACCGCCGTTTTAGATTTTCATAAATTTATCGCCGACGGATATCTAGTGGCGCACCACGCGCCTTTTGATATGGGTTTTTTAGCCATCGAAATGGAGCGGGTTCGATTGGCCTTACCTAAGCGCGCCGTTTTTTGTTCGAGCCTACTATCGCGCAAAGCTTTTTCAAATGCGCCCAATCATAGGCTTCAGACTTTGATTCAATATTTTCAGTTGATTCAGGGCACGGCACATCGCGCGCTCGATGATGCCCGGGCATGTTTGTCAGTCGCCCTAAAATGTTTTGATAAAGTGGGCTCCGATGCCACAATTGCCACGCTTTTAGATTATCAATCGGTGCCCCTTATGTGGTCACATTATTCGGTAGCCGATTTGCGCAGCCATGCGGTTTATGGAGTGCTAGTCGAGGCGCTTGAAGCTCACAAAGATGTACAAATCATTTATTCTGGAGGTTCGCGCCCCGGAGTTTCGCGTACCGTTCACCCGGTGGGACTGGTTCGAAATCCGAATGGGGTTTTTTTCGTGGCGTGTGACGAAGGTGACACCGTATCAAAACGGTTTTTTTTGAATAAGATCACCGCTGCTCGCCTTTGATACCACCTGTGACGAGTTCGCATTTGCCTGCCGAACGTAATTGCGAAGTTTACGCGCCAGTTCTTCGAGATGTTGAAAGTCGTCGGCTTCGCGCAGTTTCAGTTCTCTATCCTTGCCATCTAATATGTCGGTCAAAAATTTTTCGAAAGCGTAAAGCGGGCCCGCGGTTCGGTGCGAGACGATCCGGCCAACCATAAATAAAATGAGCAAAAAACCGCACGAGATCACTCCGTAAGTTATGAAAAACGGAACCAAATACCGATGCTCGATGACCGGAATTGCTCCCGCGACAAGTGCGTTGATACTGACCTTCAAATAGGTATAAAAAAAGACGCCGCTGATGAGCACAAACCCCAAACCCATAGCCATAAGCATTGTGATGAAGCGAATTTGAAACGTGGGGTTAACCCAAATTTTTCGGCGGATATTGTACTCGGGCCAATACAAGTGCCCGTCTTTTATTAATGAAAAAACGATGAGCGC
>JAJYHS010000010.1 GCA_021784635.1 bacterium | reverse complement strand
TTGGGTTACCAACAACAACTTCATACTCGCCGTTTGGTTGACGCGTCAGAAATGCGAGCATCCCGTAGCGGCCGCTAAATTTTGCAAACCGTTTAGCCGCGCTATCATCCGGATGCTCCAATACGACCGGAACGTAATCAGTAAACATTCTAATAAATGCGAGAAGAGGTTTGTCACTCCCCGAGTTTAAAATGCGGTTACAATTCTGAAGTTCTTCAGTCAATTGTAAAGCAGCGTGATTGCCCGTGTCTGACGCCGGTGTTGCAAATGCGGTCCCGGGCATCCAAAAACTCATTGCGGTCATCATTATGATTAGAGTTGCAGCTCGTTTCATGTCTTTCACTCACTTTAAATTTCTGCCATAGACAAAATATACATGAAATCAATCGTGGAGACAAAATTCACCGTACAATTATAGGTATTCTTAATTTGGACATGCCAAGTGGCGCATTTACGCACCATTCATAGCTTACTTATGGCGCACTTATGCGTCGACGAGACTCTAGCTGAACAAATCAAAGCAGCGGACCTTTCGTGCGTCCAACTATCTGATTGCGGCGGCTCGAAATGCGTCCTCTGGACACCTTGAAAATTACAGCATAGATTAATTCGTTGAACAGGCAGGTTGGCGTACAGCACATAAGTCTGTTACATTGCAAAGTCTAAATATGAAGAACGAATGGGGCCGACTAGAAGCGGCAATAAAACAATTTTTGCCAGTTTCGCAAGGGCAAGACATTCTTGAGTTTTGGTTCGACACCTCAACGGCCAATGGCAAATCGCCGTCGCTATATTTGGTATTTCACGCGTTCACTACGTTCAATGACTTCGAATCAACTATAAAAAAAGTTGTGGCCCAAAATGATTTTGGATATTTGGAGGATGACATAAAAAGCGTATCTGAGCCGGTATGGTTTGACTTAACAGAGGTAAACCAAGACTTCGGGGCTGCGGAGCTTTTTTATGGTAGTCAAGACGAAGCCGCTACCCTGACTGTGATCTCAACACTTGTTACTTCAAATCTCGGCGAATTCCGTCATTTCTCTAAAATTTTTCTACATTGGGCCGACGACGTGAATATCAAATGGATTCGACGATGACTGATTTGAAGGAATTGACGAAATTAACAATTCAGTCGACTTAAGCGCCGCCGGAGTTTAAAAGGATTCTAGTATGGAGATGAAAAACGTGAATAATAATTCTCGCGATTACATTTTTTTTTGGATTATGGTCGCAGTTTTCGTCGGGATCGTCGTAATGGCTATTTTGTCCATCCACCCAAAGGCTTCAGCTACTGTACCGTCTAAGCCGAACGTTGTGAGTCACAATCCACCGCAGCCCAACAATCGACTCGTTAAATCCAATAACAAATAATACCCGTTTATTTAAGCTTCAGCCCGCCGTCACGGTCACAACTCGATTTGTGCGGCAATCCGGAATTTGTGCCGTTAGTAAATGACTGCAAAATCATCGCTTGCGTAATCCCCGCCGTGCGAGTCAATACTGTTTGTTTGGCATATCCAAAAACAACATTGGCATACCAAGTTGTGACCACTTTATCTCCCTGATCTGATGAAATTTTACAGGTCGAAAAAACTCCGGCAGGAGTGGCAAGTTGAACGGAAGTACCGTTGTGAGCGTCGCAATGAGCGACGAGTTCCGGTACCAATTTAGCCAGATTTTTAGCATCGCTGAGTTTATCGATGGCTTCTTTCGACTCGGTGTAACCGGCAATATACGCTGTCATGCGAATACGAATAAGATTTTGACTGGCGTCGATTCCCGTTACAGTCAATTCGGCCGTACCGCTCATCGGCACAGGCCCCCCGGTCGTGCTCATGAGGTAGTGTGCATCGTCGCCAACTCTTGGCCATGCCATGGCCGTTGTCGCCGTCAAGGTGAATAATAAAAGGCTACTCAACCATATTTTCAATTTGCCCTCCCTTACAATTTTATTTCATGAACCAAAACAAGCGCCGACAATTATAATTCTTCACTTTAAATATAATTTTGACAATCTTGATGAGTTAACTCACCCACAATTTATGTGACATCAAAAGTTCGAAAGGTGCGGGAGCAGAGACCCATACCTTTTTTTGAACTGTTTCGCCGATAAAGAAAGCGGATAGATGACGATCGGCCCGTTACCCGACTCATCATCGACCGCGTACGCATAAGTCATGCCGGTTACAGACCGCACTGTAATGCGATCAAGGTTGTGCCCCCAAATATTGCCGCTTTGGTCACGTGCTATAATGCCTATTTGCCCGACAAATACATTCGGGTTATTGATTTCGTTCATCACCGATCGAAACGCTAGAGCCAGTACGCGACAAAGCCCTTTTACGTCAAAATTCGGGTTCGCATAACCGATTTTCTCAGCCGCTTTATGGGCGCAAACAATTTGCTCCCAGGTATTATGCAAAGTCAGGCACACGTTAGCTGCTAAGCGAATTTCTGTCGGGCTCGATTTGTCGTAGATATCGTATAATAAATTTGAAACCCCACCGAACGGCGTCTCATTGACAAGAATTTGCATTGCGTCTGTCAATCCGAACGCTAGAAACTGTATATGGTAATGCTTTTGAATAAAAGCGCGAGTCCAATCCGGACCGACAATCGGTTCAGTCTTCAGCTCCTTTGTTAAACGAAATGATCCCGGTTCACGTGCACTGGAGTTTAAACCCGGCGCAGAGATTGCTGAAAATACCACCACGAATATCGCAATAATCTTACCCATATCCCCCCCCCGGAGATGACCTTAATGAGCCATAACGCCAGCCGTTTTGTCTAGAAGAATGGCATTTTTTGAAATTGTTGCCCACGTTCACAGCCGCGTATGTGCATTTTGAAACCCTGGTAAAGCAAAACAGCGCAGATAAAACCACCGTCAGACCGCTGGTCTTACGTCTATTGCAGTACAATAAATGCAACAATCCCCTATCGCGGCACGCTACAAATACCGAAAGAATAATCTGACGGTGGTGAAATGTCCGAATTCAGAAGCGAAGAATTCTTTCCGGTTTACGTCAAATGTCTTCGCCCGGAGCATCCGTTATCTTTTGACTGTTATATTTTACTTCGGCAAAGCAATCGAATCATCCTCTGGGTGCGCAAAAATGAATCTTTATCGCAAAATAAATTTGAAAAGCTTCAGGGCCACTCGATGGATAAGATTTACGTGCGCGTCGAAGACAAACAAACCTATTTTGGCTATCTCGATAATTTCTTAACTTCAGAAGAAGGAGAGGTTTATCGTAAAGAAATTCTAGAAAATAAAGACTATGGCAAAATCGAAGGCCTGCCGGATCAATCTGAATATAAATTAAAATCCCTTTCATCGCCCGCGCAAGATTTCGGCAAAATCACCGTCGAAGACGAAATCGACGGGCCGATTGGCGACGTCATTCGCGCGATTAAATCTGAAGTGTCGGACTTAGAAAAAACGGCCGTGCGCGGACTCATAAAAGAACTTTCTGACCGCAAAGTTATCGAAGATTGTACGCTTCATATTAATGACGAACTTATTCGCGTTGAGGATAAACTCACAAAAAACAACGTCATAGACCCCGAAACAATCAGCGGACTCAGTCGTCATTTTCGCGAACAAATCGCTATCATCAAAGGCTCCCTCGATCAGCCTGAAAATAAACTTCTTAAGCAAATGGCCGAAACTATCGAAACGGAAATGCTGGAGCTCAACACGCATTCGGAGAGCAAAAATTTTAACCCTCGAAAATTGCGAAAAAAGCTTCGCTCACTAAAGGGCCAGATCGCCTCCTTTGCCCAGGTTGCAAAAGAAAATCCGCACGCAATGGTTTCAAAAACGGTCAGCCAGATGATCCGGCAAGTTGAAAAAACCCTCGGTCAGCGCATTTCGTTAGATCCGCAAGTTGGCATGTACGATGAAATTCCAGAATATATGAGCGCGCGGTTAAACTTGGATGACGTGATGACCGCAGCCAGCGATGACGTCAAAATATTTCAGCACCAAATCATCAAACAACAACTGTTAATTCAAGACCTCAATAAAAAATACCAGACGAATTGCCAAGAA
>JAJYHS010000223.1 GCA_021784635.1 bacterium | reverse complement strand
TGCAAATCGATCACACTGCGCCCGGATATGACGGCGACGTGTGCAAGTTTCGAAAGTTTCTCTAAAAGGCGTTTAGTCGCGATCGACAATTCGGCGTCATTTGGGTGGGGCACAATTGGCGCGAGAGTTCCATCAAAATCAAAGGCAAACAACGTGCGGTCAGGCGGCGAAGATAGTAAAACGGCAAGGTTTTTTTTTGTTAAAAGGTGATTCATAGCCGGAAGCGCGTCCGATCTTCATCGCCACTTTCAATATCTTCGAATAGCCGCGATCGGCGCCGCAGTCGTGCCGCATCAAGAAGCATGCGCCCGGCCCAACGGTAAACATTAAACTCTTGGATCAACCCACGCATGCTTCGCATTCGGTTGCGTTGTTCATCCCTCGGCATTTCAAGCGCCACGTGCAGTGCGGCCGCACATTGATCTATATTGTAAGGATTGACGATCAGCGCCTCGGGGAGTTCGCGTGACGCTCCCGCAAACTGGCTCAGGATCAAAACGCCCTGTTCATCATCACGTGAGGCAATAAATTCTTTGGCGACAAGATTCATACCGTCGTGAAGGCTGCCCACAAAGCAGACATCGCAAGCGCGAAAGAATTCGTAAATTTGCGGCGGGTCATAATATTCGATTTTTAAATGTATCGGCTCATAGCCGTCTTGACCAAAACGTTGATTGATCTTTGTGGCGAGCTCCCGGACTTCAGAGTCGAATCGCCTGTATTCGTCGATCGACGTGCGCGACGGGGCGGCGATTTGTATGTATGAAAATTTACCGACCCAAGTCGGCTCAAGCTCGAGTAATCGTTCAACAGCTCGAAAGCGTTCAAGAATGCCCTTTGTGTAGTCGAGACGATCGACTCCCAAACCGATTAAGTGATTATTCGGCATATCGTGCATGCGGCGTATGTGAGTTCGACATTCCACGACGGCCTTTTGAGTTTTCAGCCATTTCACCGGGTATTCAATTGAAATGGGGTAGGGCATAACCGCAGTTTGCTCCCCTTTGCGAGAAATTGTCATCGATTCGCGGCTTACGCGGCTTTCTAAAAACCGGTCAACAGTATCCATAAAATTGTGGCAGTGAAACCGCGTATGAAAACCAAGGATGCTACTGCCAAGAAGGCCCTTTAAAAGTTCTTCGCGCCACGGGCAAATACCAAAAACTTCAGGATTCGGGAACGGAATGTGCCAAAACGTGATGACCGTAGCCTTCGGGAGCAGTTCTCGAATCATCTTTGGCAACAGTGCGAGATGGTAATCTTGCACTAAAATGACGGGGTCATCTGTTGTCGCCTCTTCGGCCACCGCTTGGGCAAATTTTTTATTAACGGCGACGTACTTCTGCCAATCGCGAGAGCGAAATATGGGCCGCACGTGAGCGATGTGGCAAAGCGCCCATAAACCTTCATTGGCAAAACCATAGTAGTAGCCGGCTTCTTCGTCTTTCGAAAGCCACACGCGCCGTATTTGATAAGAAGGATTTTCGGGCGGTACCCGCACGTGATCTTTCTTATCAACCGATTCGCGGTCGGCATTGCCACTGCCGTGAGCGATCCATGTTCCGGAGCATGCGCGCATGATAGGTTCAAGTGCGGTGACAAGGCCACTGACCGGGGTGTGAATTTCAATTTGACCGTCTTTTTTTACATGAATGTAAGGTTCGCGGTTTGAAACTATCAGCACTTCGTCGCCGGCCAGTTCGTTGTGCAGAATTTCTTTCAGTGCACGAGGGGTCCAGGTAATTTGACTTTCATCCCGCGCCCGCCGTTCGGTATCGATATCTCGAACGAGTTCTCTAAGATCTTTTACAATCGGCCGGATTTCCGCCGATGTGTCAAGAGTCATCGGGCGTAAGAGCCCTTCGCCTCTCATGACCGACCGAAGACCGCGAATCCAACCCTTCCAGCTAAGTTGCGCGACGATGACCGTCACAATGGCAATGATCACGCCCAGAATTATGAAAAAATAAAAAACATAGCGTTGTGTCTCGGAAGTTCGTCGTTGCGCAAAACTCATGTCGTGAATGAGCACAAGCTCGCCCAAAACTTTGCCGTCATCAACGACCGCGCGATAGGCGAGATGGAGCAAACCGTGCCGGCGTTGCAAAAGTCTTCCGTGTGCGTTGGCGCCTGAATCGGGCGGCTCACATTTGATTTTTTTCGGGAACAGCGAAGTGGCGTATTTGATCTGACCTTGCGGAGTGCAAAATCCGAGCGCGTAAATCCGGTCATCTTTAATTGCGCGATTAAATAATTGGCGAATTTTGATTGGCGACGGTTTTTTTAACAATTGAACCAATGAATCATGCAGAGTGTTGGTAACAAGCTCAGAGCGAATTTCAGTATCATTAACGAACCGTCTGAACGTGAGCGTATCGACGATCGGCACTACCGCATAGGCAATCAAGCTCAATGCGCAAATGAGCGGCAAAATAAACCGTAGTGAAAGTCGCATATGTACGTACTATTTTAGTTTGGCAGAAAAGTAAAACATACTTTTAAAAAAATTGGCTCTAAACATTTTCGCGAGAGATCTATCGCGAAATTTTAGAGCCACGTGCAACAGATTTTTATAAATTACATTCCTCCTGCAAGAAACTGCTTGTTTTCTTCGCGCTGAACTTGAATGTATTGTTGAATGATCCGCTCGTCTCGAGCTTCAACGGTTGGGGAATATGACAATGGTTCGCCGTTCAAATAGCGGCGAATCGCATCCGTCGCGACTGAGTCGACGACGCCACTCAGTCCAGTGATGGCATCGCGGACAGAATAAGATTCGTTGTCAATAACTACGCCACCCAGTTCGTTCGCCAGCAGTGACAGATTCACACTCATATCTGAGATTTTCATCATAAAAGGTGTAAATGGCAGCGGGGAGGACTCTACAATTTTGTTTAATTCATCAGCGACTTTGACTAACGCATTTGCCTCATTCACCGACACGACTTCTTGAGGGGTACTTGCGGAACATGCGGTCTGCAGATCTGGTAACACCGATTTCAGTGTCGACTCGTTTGAATATTTTGAAACAAATTGGCGCAGATCCCGACACGTCGAAACATATGAGTTGAAAGCGTACGGTACGCCACGAAGCCCGGTGACCGCGTCAGTTTGCTTGTAGAGCGCGCGAGCCATTACGATATTTTGTGATCGAAACGCGGCCATCTCCACCTTGCCTATTAATTTTGCAATGTAGTCGTTGTGGGGATCGGTTGGTGAAAGCTTGCCCTGTGCGGTCACGAGACTCTTTGCGGTGTCATTCAAACTTTTGGTAGCCGCAAGTATATTTTTGATACGAGCGAATTTGGTCGCGCAAATCGTATGCAAGTCTGATGTTGATATGTCATTTTTCAGCGACGAAATTTTATTTATCGCGTTACTGAGTTTTACGCAAATTTTCGCCATATAGGCAGGGTGAAGAAAATCGCTGCGAGAGCCATTGCTTATGTATTTAGCAAAAAACGGTTGCGCATCCATCTGCGTGGCGCCGTCATAGGGCATTAAAATTTTAGCTGTTAGCCGTTCGAGATCGGCATCGGTGCCGTCGAGTTGCTGTAAGATCTGAACATTTCGCAAACTTTCATGAATGAGAAGCCCGGCTTGCGATAGAAGGCCGAGTTTGTTCCAAACAGGTAGAGAAATATACAAGAAACCATTGTCGAACAATATTGCGGTTTGCAAATTTGCTTTTTGGCATATTGATCGCGGAGGTAAATAAATACGACTTAGATGCTTAATTCGAAGCGGTGTGATCAAAAATTGAATGCTTTTGAGCCCTTCTTTGACAAGAGCCATTGAGTATTTTGAACCTGGTTTGTGCCCCCAAGCTTTGATTCGCGCCAGCGCATATTTGTAAGCGCGGTTTTGATGTAAGTTAATTGGGCCTGCATTTAAAGCTTCGTCGACTTTGGTGTCGCGAAGGCGAGTGCCCGTATACGGTGGGTCAATTAAATTGGGTAAATTCGATAACGCCAAATCAAGCAACATCGGATGGCCGTTGTTAACCGCGGCAGTGGTGCAAATCGAACCGCCGCCGGTAGCTGCACCGCCTGCATAAGAAACGGACA
>JAJYHS010000286.1 GCA_021784635.1 bacterium | reverse complement strand
TATCCAAAGATGGCAGTTCGATTGATTTTAAAGCATCTGAAAGTCTACCGACAACCGCAAAAAAATTTCGCCAGAGTCCTGAAATACAAGGATTTTACAGTTTTATCTTCGACAATGGTCTGCAACGCGAAGCATACGAGATTCTAACGCGCATTATGCAACGACGAAAGGCGCAGCGAGCGGCCGAAATCGCCGCAGCTCAGGCTCAAGCCCAAGCTGAAGCCCGTGCCCGAGCCGAAGCCAAAGCACAGGCCAAAGCCGAAGCCAAAGCCGCTCGTCAAGCAGCGCGCGAAGCAGCGCGAGCCGCCGCCCGCGAAGCTAAACTCAAAGCCGCTGAAGAACGTAAAAAAGCCCGTGAAGCCGCTCGTCTTGAACGCGAAAAACAAAAGGCCAAAATCGCTGCCGCAAAAGCAAAGGCCAAAGAATTGGCGCACATAAAGCGAGAAAAGATGCTGGCCAAAAAGGCGGAACAAAAGAGAATTCTCGCAGAGAAAAAAGCCGCGATGCTTGCCAAGAAAAAGGCAATGCTCGAAGCCAAAAAGGCCGCGCAAAAGGCAAAAGCCGAAAAGACCCGCGAGCTGGCTCGCAAGAAAAAAGAATTGATGATCGCCAAAAAGGCCGCGCAAAAGCGAAAACAAGCCGAGATGAAAGCCAAACTCGCCGCGAAGAAAAAAGCGGCAATCGAAGCCAAGAAAGCCGCGCAAAAAGCAAAAGCCGAAAAGGCGAAGGCTTTACAGAAAGCGAAAGCATTGGCCAAATTGAAGAAAGTGAAATCGTTGGCTAAATCGAAAGCAGCAAAAACAAAAAGCGCATCGCATTCGAAATCTCAGGGTAAACGCGCGGTAAAATCAAAAAATAAGAAAAAGCATTAGTATCGCTCCTGCACCGGAAAATCCGCATTAGTCCGAGTTCTCGAACAGCTCGGACATTTTCGAACAAACTTTGCCCGGTGTTTTTTGCCCTCCCCTAGCAAAACGCAGAATTCCAAGACGGTATAACAGTTGCAAACGTCACGCTCCTGAATCCGCTTGAATCGCGGACAAACGGCAAAATGGAGGGTGACTTTATGAAGCGACTTAAAAATAAAACTGGTCAGAGCCTTGTGGAGTATCTACTGCTAACGGCACTTTTGGGTGTTGCCACAATGGGCGTTGTACGTCTCATGGGCGATACAATTTCCGGTAAATTTGCCCAAATTACAGATGTGATTCAAGGCCGGAATCCTACCAGCGTCAAAGTTAGCGGCGTCTCGCGCGATCTCTACCAAGAACGCGATATGAGCGACTTTATGAAAAACGCAACCAACGGTCATCAGTAAAAAGTAGAAGCTAATGGTAAATGCCGGCAAATTAAATAATTTGAGTGGACAAAGCCTCGTCGAAGCATGCGCGGTACTTGCTGTTGTGGCGCTCATGACGGCGATTACGACTCCAACTTTGGGACTTATATCGGCACGACTTTGGCTGACTAACGTACTGTACGACCGGTTGCGCTGCGAACTTGCGCAAGATTCAGACGCCGAGAAAAGTCAGTGCAATCAAAAAATGTTGAAACAAGTACGTCCGATCTGGTGGGGGCACTTTATCCAAAATAAATCGAATGTGCAGACATTGCGCTTCGGTCGTGTCGCGACACTCAACGCCATTTGGTGCAATTCTTCGCCGGCAACAATGATGTTTCGCGGTCAGACAACGAAATTAAATTACTATGCAATGGAGAAAACCTCATGCCCGAAGAGTCAAATTCTCAAGTTCAATCTCAAAATTCGCGAATCACAAATCAAGGATTCGCACTTATGGCACTGATGATATTTTTGCCGGTTGCGCTTATTGTGCTGGCGTGTCTTGCGGCGATGGCAATGATTGTAAAAGGCGACTCACGTAGCCGCTCGCTGTGCGAAAGACATGCGATGATATTACAAAACGATTTGACGCAACATCTTGAGTCCCTTCTGCAGTTGAATCCACGCGCGCGATCTCTTCGTAGAAAATTAAACCGATTGAAAACGCAATACGCAGCCGCTATTTCTGCTGGCCAAGAAGCAATCGCGATCGCTCTTCAAAATCAGATTCGAAATGTTAGCGCCGAACAATTAGCGCTCAATGCCGAGCAGCGCGCGATCATTATGGCGGCTAATTCCCATATCGAATCTGACGCCGATCAATGGCGATACGCACTTCGCGGAATGTCGCCTTTGATCGCACAGCGTAATTTGCAAGTTGTAGCAACTCCCCGAGGTCAAATTGCACCTGAATATGAGCCCGTTGCCAATTTTTCTAATAAGCAGGCCATACGCGCGCAATATCAAATGACGATGGCGCAGCTTCTTGACGGCACCACAAGCGGTCACCTCAACGGAAATATAATCTCGTCTCTTTTGGCCGTTACCGGCAATCCCATCTCCGGAATTGTTAAAGAATCTTGTGCGGCAACAGTTGCTCAACGCGGCAGTCATTTTTACGCACGGCTTTGGTGGGCACATCAATGAACAAACACCGCAGAGGTCAGGTGATTTTTGAAGGGCTCATTACAGTGGCAATGTTTTTGCTATTCATTTTGATTTCGATCTACATCTGCAAGGAGGGCATTAATGTCAGCGCGCGCTATCGCTACGATCCAGAAGTTAAAAGATACGAAGATCGGCGAATTATGGACCACATATCAAGACCGTGCTTGGTTTCTCCCAACGCTGGTAATCGGCATTTGTCTCATTGTTTCAATTCTCGTCGATACCCGCGGGAAAACCGCCACTATTACCGCCGCAGCTAGACCAAGCTCCCCCTATGCGGGGATCGACACGTTTATACCGGACGGTGACGTACTGTTGCCGGTTGAAGTCCAAAATCTTGAATCGTTGGACTCATTAATTGGACAATATGGTGTTGTCGACTTGTATCAACCCGGTAACCCGGTGGCGATTGCCAAGGGTTTAAAAATTATACGAAGCCCGAAAGACCCGTCCGAGTTTTCGGTTTTAGTTCCGGAAACTGAATCTTCGACGATTATTTCTGCGGAGACAAAACCCTTTCTGGTTGTAGTGCAGAACCCTTCACGCGCCGAACAAAAAATTCCTGTCGCGCCCAAGCCGAGTCGAATTGTAATCGAAAATTAACGGGAGATTGAAAAATGAGAAGATTAAATTTGCTTTTTTCGCTGCTACTAATATGGAATTCAAGTTACGGACAGTGCGACACTCTTCGATATTTAGTGCGTTCACCTAACGTTTCAAGGCGGCGATACAATGCCTATTTAGCAACCGACCCGGCATCTATGGCGATTGCAAGAGGATTTCAAAACCACCCGGTCGACGCACACGCGCTTCAATGCTTGCGCCGGCAATTTGAACGAGCCCAACTTCGATATTTGCATGCGCAAGATCCACAAATGCACGCAGCCTGGCTTGATCTCGTATCATTTGCCTACAAAGCCGATTGGCCCAAACCCTACCGTAAAATGATCAGTATTGGCTTCATGCGACTCGCCCAATCCAGTATTTCCACAACCGAGACTGAAAGGTGGCTTTCATTGGCGGCGAACTACGACGGTCAATACAAACCCGATCATAATTTGTTCCCCCCGCCGCTGGTTGCCCAATTTGAGCAAATTCGCGCCGAGAGCGCGAAATTGCGATTGCCCACAAAACATTTTCACGGATTTCAATGGGTGTTTGTCAATGGCACACCCATTCGCCTAGCAGATAAAACAAGCATAAATATACCCGATCAAACCGTGCGGTTGACTTTTATTTCGTCGCGCTATCGGCCGGTAACCCGTGTGCTACCAGCGCGAGTAGCACTTCGTTTTAGCCCGCAGCGAGTTCCGTGGGTATCGGGCACCTGTAAATCACCGCTCTGGTCTTCGTATCCGACTTCAAGCCACGTAAAACTTGCTGCACTGTTTGCTGATTCCTGTGTTGCTGTGCGAGGGCAAACTTATCCAATTTATCCCTTAGGTTCACCGAAGGCAAAAGTCGCACTAACTGATTCGCCGAGCTCCAGTCTCGCTTCAAATTGGGGAGCACCGTCTATTACTTCAGAAATTCCAAAGCTATCATCGAATTCGGTACC
>JAJYHS010000171.1 GCA_021784635.1 bacterium | reverse complement strand
GACGGCGATTACGACGTTTTGCGGTCTGTGGACACTTTTTGTTCGATGGCTCTCGGTGCCGCATTTCACGGCCGCTCGCGCGTGTTTAAAAAAGGCGATTCGATTGAAAAGATGCGCCCCACAATCGAATCGTTTGCGACAAAAGAGCTAGCGCACGCTTTGATGGTGGGTACGGCGCATGAACCGGCCGAGCTCGAGAAAGTTTTTTGCAAAACTGCCGATTTTCTCGGTTTGCCTGAGCAAATGGTGAAACGGGCGCATGGTCGCATACCGTTTTGGCGTTTTTCGCGTGAACTGCTACGTGATCAACAACGCATTGTCAGTTGGTATGACGCCACTCTGACGACGATTGACCCGTATCCAGATCGCGAGATGAACGAAGCTCCTGATCCGAGTCTAGTTGGCGACGAACACATATTCGAAAGCGGTATCAACCAATTGTTGCGCGCGCGCATCGGTGTCGAAACGGAACGGCGCTACGAATCGCTGAACCTCGAAGTCTATACGGTTTGGAAGCGCGACGACTCAAAACATGCTTTCGATGGACCGGCAGGCAGTGTCGACGATTTGCGATATGCCATGAGTTTGAATCCTGAAATGAAGGTTTTAATCGTGCACGGTTATTACGACATGATTACCCCTTACTTTTCGTCTGAGCGTTTAGTTGAGCAGATGAAGCTGTTGCCCGAGAGTCGCCGTAATCTCACGCTTAAATATTTTTCTGGAGGGCACATGTTTTATACATGGGAGGAATCGCGGATCGCATTTCGAGACTATTGCCGCAATTATTACGAGTAACGAAAACGTTTTTTAGGTTAAGGGAGAACATTTATGAAATATGCAGTGGCGCTGGGCAGAGTTTTATTTTCGTTGATTTTTATTGTGGGCGGCCTTGGTCATTTTTCGTCTTCGACCATTTCTTGGGCCGCAAGCCAAGGTGTCCCGCTCGCACATCTCTTGGTGCCGCTTGCCGGTATTATGGCGATTGCCGGAGGCCTCAGCATCATTTTGGGATATCGCGCGCGCTACGGCGCATTGTTGCTGATTTTGTTTTTAATACCGGTGACACTTATGATGCATGCGTTTTGGAGGGTTTCAGATCCTTCCATGCACGATATACAACAAATCATGTTTCTCAAAAATCTTTCGATGCTCGGCGGAGCGATATTAATTTTTCATTTTGGCTCCGGCCCGATGAGCTTAGATAACTTGAAGCGCAACTCGTCACAGAGTAAATCTGTCGTCGAGTGAGGCGGCGCGATTTAAGGAGAAGATTTTAGTGCATCCGTGGCATGATGTCGAAATTAGTGACGGCGAACAATTAAAAAACGCAAACATCGTGAACGCCGTCATAGAAATACCGAAAGGGTCGAAAATCAAATACGAGCTAGATAAAAAGAGCGGTCTAATCAAAGTGGACCGCGTTTTATTTAGCAGCGTTCATTACCCCGCTAATTATGGTTTTATACCTCGTACCTATTGCGAAGACAAAGATCCGCTAGATGTATTGGTTCTGGGGCAAGAGTCGGTTGTACCACTGGCGGTCATGCGCGCAAAAATTATCGGAGTTATGCGTATGCAAGATCAGGGGGTCGCCGACGATAAGCTGATCGCGGTTCATGCCGATGATCCGGAATACGCACACTATCAAACAATTGGTGATTTGCCGCCTCATCGCATGACCGAAGTGCAGCGATTTTTTGAAGACTATAAAATTCTTGAACACAAAAAGGTTGTGGTTGAGAAATTTTTAGACCACGAGGCAGCAATGCAAATTCTCAAAAATGCGATTGGTCTTTATCGGACCAAATTTTCAAAATCCGATATTGAGCAGCGGTGAGATCTCGAACATTCCTTTTGTATTGAAATTGAGAAGTCCGATTTGTATTCCATGCAAGTTGTCCGTTCGGTTGAGCAAACCGATTTGAAAGCCGTAAATCGATCGTGCAACGTTATAGAGCCCCAACTGAACGCCGTGTACTTTCGTGTGCGGGGCATAGTTCCCAATCAAACCGATTTGGGCGCCATAGACGCTCGACCCGGCCGTATTAATGTTCAAGCCCAACGTTAATTGAGCGCCAAGAACGAAAGTGCTTTCGGTATTGTAGTTCGTCAGGCCGGCAAGCTGTACCCCCAAAATGTCGGTTGTACCGTGAGTGATGTTAAATACGCCTGAAATCGCCGTCCCGCCGAATTGTACCGTCGTGACGTTACCGAGACCGCCGACATCAAGGCCATACACGTGGCGGTTGTGCCCCCAAAGTAAGCTAAGACGCGCTCCACTGACGCCAAATGTACTCGGTGGCAATTGTACGGGAGGGATCAACGACACGGCAATCGGGGAGTACATCGCGGCATGTGCGCGAATCGATACTGTTAAACAAGAAATGCCTAGTAGGCAACTCATGACAATAATTCGAAAGGATGTCGTTTTTCGCATTTGGTAACTCCTTTTAGCTATTTACATTTTACGGGAATTCGCCTCGAACGTCGAATCGGACTAGATGTTTGGCCTGGGTTTCAGGGGTTTGTTGTACAATTAATGAATGAATATTAAAAATTTTAAACTATTTGGGTTGATTCTTTAATCGCCATTGACAACCGGACGCGGATAAGCGAAACGAAGGCTCAATATGTTAACAGTTCGGAAGTCACAAGAGCGCGGCTCATTTGACCACGGTTGGCTTAAAACGTTTCATACGTTTTCTTTCGGGCAATATTTCGACCCCGATTTTACCGGGTACAGTGTATTACGTGTCATTAATGAAGATCGAATCCGCGGTGGTGGTGCTTTTGCGATGCATGGGCACAAAGACATGGAAATTGTCACTTACATCATTAGTGGCGCGGTTGAACATAAAGACAGCATGGGCCAGTCAACCGTTGTACGTGCGGGGCAAGTTCAGCGCATGACAGCAGGCAGCGGGGTGCGCCACTCAGAAGCGAATCATTTTTCTGATCGCGATACCCATTTGTTACAGATTTGGATTGTGCCGCAAGTTGATTCACTCGAGCCCAGTTATGAGCAGAAAGATTTTTCGCAATCTCGAGAAAATTTGTGTTTGATTGTTTCGCGCGACGGCCGCGAAGGTTCCGTGTCGATCCATCAGGATGTCGATATATACGCTGGCCGTGTTCAAAATATTCCACTTGTACTGCAACTTCCAGTTCTGGCTTCGCGTCGCGGATGGGTACAAATGATAAGCGGCAAGGCCCGGGTCTCGGCGAACGATAAAGAATCAGCCAATGCTCAGGCGGGCGATGGCGTGGCCATTTACGGTGTTAACGAAGTTAAAGTTCATTGCGAACCAGGCGCCCACTTTTTATTTTTTGATTTGCCCTAGGCTTTCATCTTTCGAGCGGGAGATTAAGCAAAAACGCTCGCGAGAACAAAGCTGAGGAGACCCAGTACATACGCGACGACCATTGAAATTAATAAGAAATTTGTTTCTTTTGGAGCATCCCGAAATTCATCCCAAAAGTAAATCGACCAAAGCGCAGAAATGAGCATAGCGCCTTCTGAGATTCCGAACGAAACTCCAAAGCCCATGCGTTCCGCAGCGAGTACGCTGAGTTCAAGGCCGAAACACCAAATTGAGCCGCTTAAAACTCCGACTAAGTGATCGCGCAAACTTGCATTCAAATAGTCGTCAATTGTGAGCGGCTGGCCCGAGATCGGTTCTTCCATAAGACTGGGGATAAATAGAAGCGCGCTTAAAAAAACGCCAACAGCAAATGAAAATACGGACCCATAGGGCCCCAGTTTGCCTATTTCGGGCGGATTGTAATGGTGCGCGGTTGCCATTGCCAGCACACAATAAAACAAACCAAACAAAGCACCGCTTGCGACAGGTAAAACCAGTTTTGAAAGTGACGGACGCGTTCTTTGCGGGCGAACATACTTAAAGGCTTGAGCATCCAACCAAATTGCATAAACGATCAATATAACGCCGGCAAACACTAGTGCCGGATGCCCCTTTGGCGAAGTGATGTAATTTGAGAGGACCCCCACGACAAGGCCAGCAACCACCGTGACCGGTAGTGCGATTTGTATTCCGACCGAGGCGATCGCATTTACAATTAAAACGTTTGAAAAGTTAAATAAGATTCCACTCGAAAAGGCGAGTACGAAATAATCAA
>JAJYHS010000235.1 GCA_021784635.1 bacterium | reverse complement strand
CTTTTCAAAAGCCCAAGCCGAGGCGAGTTTCAAAAAACGCATGGGGAATTATCTGCCGGGTTTGCTCGATGATTTGGGTTCGGATAACCCGCTGCCTGCGAGCTTTCAACTTGAAGTTAAAAGCGGCATGGAAACACAATTCGATTACTCCAAACTTGTTCAGTTTGCAGGGATGTTGAAGAAACACGCGGGTGTGGACGATGTTTCGTACGGCCAGGGCTGGCTTAAAAATTACACGTCGGTCCTGCACGTGTTTTCTATTTCGATAATCGCGGTTTTGTTCGTTATGCTTACCGGGAGCCTTTTTGTGATTGGCAATTCCATCGGGAGTTCGATCATGCAAAGGCGAGACGAAATTGAGATTTTGGAATTGTTTGGCGCCACAAGCGAAATGATCATCAAGCCCTATGTGGTTGAAGGATTAATTCTAGGGTTTGTGTCTGTCGTTTTTGCGATCATTGTAACTTATTTTTTATATTCTTGGCAGGTCCGCATGATCAATCACAGTATGACGTTCTGGAGTCTGCCGTCGACATTCGAATTTTTATCTTGGCCAAGAATCGCATTCGCCATAGTTATCGGAACTTCTCTGGGCGGTTTGGGCGCATTTGTATGGACGCGAAAGGTGACAACGGGATGGTCCGCCGCCGAATCATAAAAATATTAAGTCTGTTATTTTTCGCAGTCGGACCTCTCGCGCATGCGTCGACTCTTGCCCAAAAATTTATCGATACTGACAAAAAGATGCAAAAGCTCGATTTGGGTAGCGAAAAGGTAATGGGTGAGCTTTACAAAATTGATTACACAATGAACCGGACGAGCAAGATGCGTGACCGATTTAGCCGGGAGCTTGCGTCCGTGCAAAATCAAGCCGCAGGTTTGGCCCTGTCAATCGTACGGCTTGAGCGGCGGATAAAAAAGCAAAAGCATCAGCTTTCGATACGATTGCGGGCCATGTATATGATTAGTAACGAGGGCGTCGTGCGAGCCATTTTCTCGTCAACAAGCGCGCTCGAGCTCGATCAAGATCTTAAATACTTGAAATTGATCAGCGAGCACGACCTCAAACTCATTGCGAATTTTCATCGTAACATGGCGGAGTTGTCGAGAAAAAGAGTGCAGTTGGATAATTTAGCGGCGCATTTGCTACGCGTTCGGCACCGGCTTAAAATAGAAGTGAACCAACTTGCGCAGAGCCAGAACGAGAAGTCATCTATACTTAAAAAGTTGTCACGGGCTGAAGCTTCTGCGTTAAAAAAATTCGCGGAATTACGCGCGCGGGCCGGCAATCCGCAGCTTGCTAATCTTATTAATCTGAATTTTTTTGAACACAAGGGCGAACTGCCGTGGCCAGTGAATGCTCCGGTGTCAGAGGGGTACGGTTACATTAAACCGCGGCACTATAATTTTGTGCTTGAGCATAAGGGGTATGATTTTTATTTAAAGAGCCCCACGAAAGTGAGGAGCATTTTTTCTGGACGAGTGGCGTTTCTTGGCCGGCTGCCGGGATATGAAAGGGTTGTCATATTGAATCATGGCGATCATTTTTACTCGGTTTATGCAAAGCTGAATAAGACGATGGTGAAAGCCGGGCAAAAAGTTACCAAAGGTCAAGTCTTAGCGCTGGCCGATCATGACCTCTATTTTGAAATTCGTCACTTTTCGGATGCGATAAACCCAAAACCGTGGCTCAATAAAAGAACAATGCGAGGTCAGCTATGAAGCAAAGCGTTTGGATCAAGGCGGTTGTTCTGTGTCTCATCGTTGCAGTGACAACGGTTTTGTTTTCAATTACGCCATGGGGATCGGCTCAGGCTCAGGCCGAAGATCACAATTACAAAGACATTCAACTGTTCGCAAAAGTGCTAAGTCTTGTTCAGCGCTATTACGTTGATAAGGTCAACACGAAGAAATTAATTTACGGAGCAATCGATGGGATGTTGACTGAGCTTGATCCGCACACGAATTTTTTGCCGCCAGAAATCTTCAAAGAATTCGAACACGAAACATCGGGTCAGTTTGGCGGTCTTGGAATTGAAATGACGGTTCGAGGTGGAGTTTTGACCGTTATTGCGCCTATTGAAGATACCCCGGCGTATAAGGCGGGGATTAAAGCTGGCGACAAAATTGTGAGTATCGACGGCAAATCGACAAAAGGCATGAGTCTTGTGGACGCAGCCGAAGCGATGAAGGGCCCTTATGGAACTAAAGTCGTTTTGGGCGTTTATCGTCACGGGTTTACGGTTCCGAAAGACTTTTTTGTTCGCCGGGGTATCGTTAGAATTCATTCTGTCAAATATGTCGATATGGGCGACGGTTACGCCTACATCCGTCTTACAAGTTTCATTGAAAATTCAGCACGCGACATGCGCCGCGCGCTTCTTGCGCATATTGCGCGTCATCACGGGATTAAAGGTTTGATACTCGATTTGCGCGGTAACCCGGGCGGACTTTTGTCTCAAGCCGTGGCGATCAGCAATCTTTTTATCAAGAAAGGAGTAATCGTTTCGACAATTGGACGTAATCGCGCCAAAAAAGATGTCATGTATGCTAATCCCAAAGATGCGCTCCCAGAGAAATTTCCGATGATTGTTCTTATCAACGGATCAACGGCAAGTGCTGCTGAAATTACAGCCGGAGCGCTTCAAGATCACCACCGTGCTTTGATCATGGGGCAACGTAGTTTTGGCAAAGGCTCAGTGCAAACTGTAGTTAAACTTGGCGGCGGGGCCGGATTGAAATTAACGGTGGCTCGATACTACACTCCAAACGGTCATTCCATTCAAGATGAAGGGATCATGCCGGATGTGATCGTGCCCGATTTGAATACAAAGGTTTTGCGAAAAGCAATAAGTAAAATTCCGGTGGAGCGCGAAGCCGACATGGAAGGGCATTTGCTCAATCAAGACAAAACGCACCCCTTCATTCTCATGCATTTGTTTTGGGACGAGAATAATTCACAAAAGATGAACCATTCGCCGCTGGCAAAAATGTTGCGAAACGATTTTCAGCTTTTACAGGCTTACAATTATTTGCGCAGTTGGCACGTCATTAAGTCGTTTTGACCGCAGCGGCCGGACTCACTTCGTGGACGTCCGCTTTTTCAAGCAAGAAATTCACGACCTTTTCTTCGGTGATTTGATACATGAGGCGGTTCAAGTGATTGCTGTCTTCAAAATAGTATTTCCGCAGTTTTGCAATCTCAAGTCCCGTCTGTTTCGACCAGCGTTCAAGTTTGATATCAATGTCTGCTCTAGAGGCTTGCAGTCCGTGCTTTTCGGCAATGGCATCGACGAGAAGACTTGAGCGAATCATAAACTCAGCCATTTCATCAAATTCCTTTTCCCATTTGCGCTTGTACTCTTCGCGTTCGGATTGCGGCATCCCCTCTTTGGTGAGCCGCTCTTCGGTGTCGGCTAGCAGCGCCTTTTTTTGTTCGGCTTTGAGCGCCGGGGGCACTTCAACCGGATTTTCATTAACCAATGCATGAAGCACATTGTTTTTGACTTGGTCTTGAATGCGGTGGCTCTCTTCGTGAACGATATCGTCTTCGATTGTTTTTCTAAGATCGGCAACTGTTGAAACGGGGCCGCCAAGCGACTTCGCAAAATCGTCATTTAACTCAGGCAACTCTTTTCTGAGAAGTGCTTTAACTGTAATGGCAAATTGTACCGGCTGGCCGGCTAATTCGGCTTTATTGTAGTCGGCAGGGAAGGTCAGATTTAAAGATTTTTGATCACCGGCCCGCGCGCCTATAAGGCCATCTTCAAAACCGGGAATAAAATTACCGGAACCGAGTTCGAGTTTGTAACTTGACGCTGTGGCGCCTTCGAGGGCCTGACCGTGAACTGTTCCCGCAAAGTCGATTTCAATTGTGTCGCCCTTTTGGGCCGCACGGTCTTCAAAAATCGGGACAAAAGTCGCGCGGCTTGAGCGGATTTGATCGAGCACGGCATTTATACGTTCTTCTGAAACGTCGAGCTTTTCTTTATCAACGTGAAGGTTTTCGATCTTTTTTAATTCGATTTCGGGATGAACATCAAATTCAGCGGTAAATTGAAATGGAACGGCCTCTTCAAGTTTTTCAAAATTCACCGTCGGTTCGGTAATGGGTTTAAGCGAATGTTCGTTCAGTGCTTGTGAATA
>JAJYHS010000041.1 GCA_021784635.1 bacterium | reverse complement strand
GTCGTCAATCATCCCAAAATAAAAACGTCAGCGGTGCAAGCGCTATATCGAATTGGCGATGTCTATTTTCACGAGAGACAGTATGCAAAAGCAATACTGGCCTATAAAAAAGCGCAAAAAATGTACCCCGCATTCAATATTGTTTATCCGAATGCTCAATATAATGAAAGCGAAGCGGAATTTTGGCTGCATCACTATAAGAGAAGTTTAAACGGGTTCATTACTTTTATCCGGATTTATCCCAATCAAGCTTATGGCGGTTATGCGCTCACGCGAATCGGCGAGCTTCTAGAAATTTTAGGTGCAAGCAAAAAGCGGGTAACCGGCGCTTATCTCGAAGCTTATTTTCGATATCCAAACTGCCCGGGCAGTGAAGTGGCGCGAGTGCGAATGCTAAGCGAAGACCTTAAAAATATGGCACCTCGTGAGCGCAAGTTGGCCTTTAAAGAAATTCGCGAAATTGCAAAAAGATCGAAGCTGCCACATATAGAAGAGTTTCGAGCCTTGGTTGAAGCGGCCGGCTTAACAAGCGCGGGTCTCTATCGCAATTCTCTTCATCTGCTTCTTAATTATTATCAATCTCATCCCGACACGGCTCGTTTAAATGTTTTTCGGGGCCGCATATTGCGCGACATTTCTGATGTACTCCAGCAAGACATCCAGCAGCACAAATTTATGAATGCGCTTAAGTTTTACGGTAAATACGCAGGCACTTGGCTAAAACACAGCGGGCGCATCGACACGGCGTTTTTTCAAGCTGAGGCATTTGAGCAAGCCGGGGTGCCCGCTGAGGCCGAACTTAAATATAAACAAATATTAGCTAAACGCCTCGCTCTTGTGGGGACTAAAGAAGAAAAAGAACGCGAAGTGTACGAACACTTGCCAAGTGTTGCAGAAATCGATCTTCGGCTTGCCGCCGTAACGGCAGATCAACGCCATTATCATCAAGCGATTCATTATTTAAAGCAAATTCATTCGCGACTTTCCCCCGCCGAAGAAATCGAGCGGGTGCAAATCGGCGCTACAGTAGCCGAGAAAACCGGCGACACAAAAGAAGCGATTGAAAATTTAGAAAAATTAGAAAGCGTTTATGCCAACGACAAAAATCAGTCTCGCCGTATGGTCGGGCCGAGTTTGCAACTGGCGCGCCTTTACATAGAAGAAAGAAATTTTGCCGGAGCCGACGCGAGTCTAAAGCGTATCGAAGCGTTGAGAACTGCGGATAGAAAAGCCGTTACCAATGACGAATGGGCGCAAGATCTTACTTTGCGCGGGAATTTGCTTCTCGCGGAGGGCCGAAAACTCGGCGCTGTTGAGGCCTATCAGAAGCTTCTTGCGCGATACGGTTCGTCGCGTCCGTTGGCATCGATCCGGTATAAAGCGGGAAGAATTTTATACGAAGAAGGCGATCTTCAAGGCGCAAAAAAAATGTGGACAGGTTTTAAAGGTGAAACCGGAGGGTTTTATAAACGGTTAGCTGAAGAAAAAATTCAAGAAGCAAAATGGAACAATAAATATGGCAGATATATCGACAGTATTCCAAATACGGAGGCGGTAAAGTGAGAGGGCTTTTAAAATGAGTTCCAAGATCATTCGCACGTCCGACCCCCAAATGAAGCGCATTCTCGAAATTGCAGAGAATGTAGCGCCGAGCCGTGCCAGTGTTCTTATTCAAGGCGAAAGCGGAACCGGAAAAGAACTCTTGGCGCGTTACATTCACACAAAAAGTAACCGGGCATCAAAACCGTTTACCGCCGTAAACTGCGCCGCTTTACCCGAAGGTCTTCTTGAGAGTGAATTGTTCGGTTATGAAAAGGGCGCCTTCACCGGTGCTGAACAAAGAAAAGTCGGCAAGCTTGAGATCGCGCACCAGGGCACATTTTTACTCGATGAAATTTCGGAGTTGCCGTTACCGTTACAGTCGAAAATGTTGCGATTTCTGCAAGAGGGCGAAATTGAACGGGTCGGCGGTTTAAAACCAATACCGGTCGATATCCGAATTATTGCGGCTTCGAACAAAAACTTGCAGGAGCTTGTTCGCGCGCAAAAATTTCGCGAGGACTTATACTACCGGCTTAATGTCATCCCGGTTGAAATCCCACCTCTTCGGCACCGGCCACTCGATCTTGATCTACTGAGCGAATTTTTTGTCGAAATGTCGTGCTCCGCGAATGGGCTTGCGGCAAAAAAGCTGGACCAAGAGGCGCGAAAGAAAATTCACCAATGGAGATGGCCGGGGAATGTTCGTGAACTTCAAAATGTCATCGAACGCAGCGTACTGTTAACTCCAAGTGACACTATTTTCGCCGACGACGTAAAGATCGAAGGCTTTATACAGTCACAAAAAAACCTGACCCTTCACCCGGGTATGACAGTTGAAGAGGCGGAGCGGCTGTTGATTCTCAAAACGCTTGAGTACACGGCCCAAAATCGAACCCATGCCGCGCAAATGCTTGGCATCAGTATTCGAACTCTGCGCAATAAAATTAACGAATACAAAATGGATTTGAATGACGGGCTCGCGGCCGAATTAGTGAATGATTCAACGCAGGGGGGGGCTTTATGAGTTATGGTATGTTTGGCAAGACCACCTACGCCCTCGGAGCTGCGATCAACTTTCGGCAACTTCAGCAAGACGTGATCTCGGCCAATATCGCGAATGCCGAAACACCGGGCTATAAAGAAAAAAAGGTGGACTTTGAAGGGGCGCTCCGACGCGCGGTTGATGTCGACGGGCTTTACCGTATGTCGACTGATAATCCCGACCAATATCCTGTTGGCGGCGGCGGACTACAAAATGTTCGTGCCGACGTTTACGACGATCCGGACGTAACAGTTTCAAATGACGGCAATACGGTCGATCTTGAAAAGCAAATGTCAAAGCTTTCTGAAAACACCATTTTATATAAAGCGGCAGTTGAACTCATCAATAAAAAACTAGCGACTCTTGCCTACGCGGTTACTGAAGGGGGAGGTAGCAAATAATGAATTTCGCAACAGGACTAAATATATCGAGTAGCGGACTCACCGCCGAGCGAATGCGGATGAACGCGATTGCCGCGAATATTGCCAATATCAACACGACGGTGACTCCACAGGGAGGGCCGTACCGGCGTAAAGAAGTTGTGTTTGAGGCGATGCCGCAGACAAAAAACTTCGGCGAAATTCTGACGAGCAATTCCGCGCAGTCACTTGATCGCGTGCAAGTCACGCGTGTTATCAATGACCCAAGTGCCCCGATTATGAAATACGAACCGGACAACCCGAACGCCAACGCGCAAGGATATGTGGCATATCCAAACATTAATTTGATGGAAGAGATGACCGACATGATTCAAGCCTCAAGATCGTATCAGGCTAATGTGTCGGCGATGCAAGCAACGAAGTCGATGGCCATGACGGCCCTCGAGATTGGGAGATAACCATGGACGGTTTAACAGTTTCAAACCTTAGAACGATTCTTAAAACCGGCGAAACAACGAGCCAAATTCGCAATGACAAGATCAATGCTGAAGCAGTTGGTAATCCGAACGAATACGTGAAGAGCTTTTCACAAACACTCAAAGACGCCGTTAATAATGTCAATGATTTGCAGGTTAAATCAAATGTTGAAATGGAAAAGCTCGCGACGGGACAAACTAAGAATATTTCTGAAGTGATGATTGCATCAGAAAAGGCGAGTATCGCGTTCAAACTTTTAATGCAGGTAAGAAATAAAGTCATCGCGGCCTATCAAGACGTGATGAGAATGCAAGTTTAAGATTTTTTTGGGGGGTGAGGCTTGCCTAAAGTAATTTCGACATTGGCGGCGCAGTTTAAGTCGTTCTTTAACTCGTTACCGCCGGTCAAACGCAACGTGATGATTGTCTCGTTACTCATCACATTGGCGGGTATATTAATAGTGGCGTCAATGGCATCAAAGACAAGCTATTCGCCGCTATTTACAAATATTTCTCCGAATCAAATGCCTTCGATCCTTGAGCGTCTGCGAAAGAAAAATATACCTTTTAAAGTCGGAGACGGCGGGCGCGAGGTACTTGTTCCGGGTGATCTTTTGCCAGCAACACAAATGGCCATTATGTCGGAGATGGGCAATAGCAGCGTGGGGACGCTCGGGCTTGGATTATTCGACAAAGAAGGTTTTGGAGTCAGC
>JAJYHS010000231.1 GCA_021784635.1 bacterium | reverse complement strand
CGCCAACCACACTTCTCCAAGTGAGTTGATTTCGAACTTTACCCGACCCGCATTTCAGTATTAAGCTCAACTCTATGTTTAAACTTTTTTGGCTCGACATGGAGATGACGGGACTTGATGTCGATAAAGAAGTGATTATTGAAGCCGCCGCAATTGTGACTGGGGCCACCACGAAAGATCATTTTTTAGAGCCACTCGATCAATATCACGCCGTCGTGAAACAACCGTCACGTTACCTTGACGCGATGGATGATTGGAATAAGAAACACCATAAAGAATCCGGGCTTGTAGATCTCATCCCAACCGGAAAGGACCCTTCCGTTGTTGAACAGGAACTGATTGCGCTTGTCGACAAGCACTTTTCGCCAAAAGAGCGGGTCATTTTGGCCGGCAACTCAATTGGACAAGACCGGCAATTCATCAATAAATATTTTAAACAATTGGCCCAACGACTGCATTATCGCATGCTCGATGTTTCGTCGCTCAAGATTCTATTCAACAATTTTTACCAAATTAGCTACACCAAGAAGGAATCGCGCCATCGGGCTCTTGGCGATATTCAGGAATCCATTAACGAGCTTAAAAAATATCTAAGTTTTATTCAGGTCCCCGAATAAGCGGCATGACCTTTCTATGCATCCCTAAAAGAATCTTCACACCCGTTCCCTCAGTGGGCGAGAGCGAATATCTTGGCAAATATGAAATTGCTGCCAGTGCGTGCGCCAACTTCTTTAGTCGTCCTGTTTGTATCATTGGCACTATTACCGGCAATTGAAGGTCTAGCCTCTACTGACATTTCGCCGCAATATTGGCGGCATTATCGCGGTCTCAGCTACCCATGTGCCGCAGCAAAAAAGCCGCTCGTAGAATGCGAAATCGAATTGACCGCAAATGCGCACGGCCTTGTTTTGGGTGAGCGAATCGGCAATCTTTATTTTAGAGTGCATTACGACCGAGACTGGATCCTACCGCCGGAGGTGGCCGCGCAACATAACGTCGGACCGTACGCAAACACCATTGTCTACGGCTTGCGCGAATCAATATTTACGAACCAGGCAACAAAATGGCTATTGTTTCTTCAGAACGACCCCGTCAACCTTCGCGTCGCGAGCATTCAGGCCTCTACAATTTTACCCCTCGCAATTTACTATCAAGACAACTCCTCAGCGCGAAATTTGGTAAGCGAACAGTATCAAAAAGTCGAGGCAATCGTTTCAGATTCGCATCTACAACCTAAGCCAACTGGTTTGCGAAAAAAAAACGAATCGACTTCAGAAAGTAATAAAGACGCCCTGAACTCGGCCATATCAACAATTCAAAATGGAGCATCGACAGCCGCAAAAGTTCCGCGCCGCGCGCTCACTGCAGCTGTCGAGACGACAATCTCGCTACTCGGCGATGCCGATCAAGATTTAAGTGACGCGACAAAGCTTCTGCAACAATTCGGTACGACCGACTTGGTGCGAATTCACACCCTGACTGAAGGCAACATATATGCCAATCAACTTCGCTTGCTCGAATCTGTCGAAGATTTACGAACAAATAAAAAAAGTTGGACGGCTGATCACATTGCCGTCATGCTTCGAACTCTCGATTTAGTCGCTCAGTCGCCAGGGCTCTTCGGTGAACGTGAATCTTATCGAGCTGCGGCGGCGCTAAAGATCTATTCTAATCCCTTCGGTGATTGTGCCAATATATTAGAAGATGGAAAAATCATCGCGCATTAGGGTCGCAATGGCCACCTGGCGATATTGGTTCTACCGTGAAGCTATGCGACCCGAATATATTAGTACCGATAATAATCAGGCTTAAACGGTCCAGTTTTTGGGAGCCCTAGATACTTGGCCTGTTTATCTGTAAGACGCGTGAGCTTTGCACCGATTTTGGCCAGATGCAATTCCGCTACTTTTTCGTCTAGTTCTTTCGGGAGTTGATAGACTTTCACTTCACGATATTTGTTTGTTTTTCGATTTTGCCAAAGTTCCATTTGGGCCATTACTTGATTCGTAAACGAATTGCTCATTACAAAACTAGGGTGCCCGGTCGCACAACCCAAATTTACCAAACGTCCTTTTGCTAGAACAATAATCTCACGGCCGTCTTTAAACGTATGTATATCAACTTGCGGCTTCACTTCGCGGATCTGCGAATTTTTGTTTAACCAGGCCATATCGATCTCGATATCGAAATGGCCGATGTTGCAAACGATGCTCCCATGTTTCATTTTTTTGAAATGTTCGGGCGCGATTATATCGCAACAACCCGTCGCCGTGACAAAGATGTCGCCGCGAGAACACGCGTCTTCCATCGTAGTGACTTCAAAACCCTCCATCGCCGCCTGCAAAGCACAAATGGGGTCTATTTCAGTGATTAATACCCGCGCTCCGTACGAGCGCATCGAATGCGCGCACCCTTTGCCCACGTCGCCATAACCAGCCACCACAACAACTTTGCCCGCAATCATCACGTCGGTTGCCCGTTTGATCCCGTCAGCCAATGACTCACGACAACCGTACAAATTATCAAATTTCGACTTTGTAACCGAGTCATTGACGTTAATTGCAGGTACTTTTAATCGCCCTTGTTCATGGAGTCGCACTAGATTATGCACCCCCGTCGTCGTCTCTTCTGATAAACCCACAATGTTTTTCATTATTTTCGCAAAGCGCGGTTCGTGCATCATATTGGTGAGATCGCCGCCGTCGTCAAGAATGAGGTCAAATCCGCCGTCGCCCCAACCTTCGATGGTTTGTTCAATACACCAATTAAATTCGTCTTCTGTTTCGCCCTTCCACGCAAAAACAGGAACGCCTTCTGCGGCAATTGCAACGGCCGCATGATCTTGAGTTGAAAAAATATTGCAAGAACTCCATCTTACGTCAGCGCCCAAAGCTTTTAAGGTTTCAATGAGCACGGCCGTTTGAATGGTCATGTGTAAACAACCAGTAATCTTGGCACCCTTTAAAGGCTGCGTTTTACCGTATTGTTCGCGCAGGGCCATTAATCCAGGCATCTCGTCTTCGGCAATTCGAATTTCTTCACGGCCCCATTTTGCGAGCCGCTCAAATTCGCCTGAGTCTTTCATTGCGGCTTCGCAGACACGATAATCTTTTTTTGTAGGCTTTACGTTTTTCATGGTGGATTTTTCACTTGCCTTCGTGCCACCGGCTTTTGCACTTCCCGATTTTGCCTCAACTTTTTGCATTTGCAAATCTCCCTGCATTTATTGCGATTGCCATCGATACGGCATTATTCCTCTTATGGGCAGATCCCTTGAATTGTTGTTATACCCATCATCCACGTTTTTATCCGCAACTGAGTGACCATTTTGTTGTTATACACATTCAAAAGATGCCACTGACCGTGTGAATCTCGCACCACTGCCGCTCGGCAACTCTTGTAGCTGCCAAATAGGCCGTTTGACAAATAATCAATGACCCAATTGATGCGGCCAGGCTGCCCCGCCAATTCCGAATGTAACATAATGGGTTTATGAGAATTCCCTTCGATATTTGCACCTTCGGCTGAACTCATTTCCGCGTCCGTAAAGTCGGCGGGAATATTCGAGCCGCCGGGCAGAAAACGGACTCCGTCGACTGCCCCTTGCGCATTAACCGCCACGTATAATCTATCGACACTGGCATTGCGATCGTTTGTCACCGCTGCCAACTGTTGAAACTCATCACCTGAAAAGACAACGTTCAAAACATATACGTTTCGAATGTAGAAAGACGCCTCTGCCGAAAAAAGTTGATTAGGTGCAAACCAGCTCCCAACGTTTAATGCTTTAAATTCGAGCGATTTCGCCTCGGACTGCCGACCGAAAAATGCAACACTTAGTGCGACAACCAAACCTAAACTTAATGACCGTATTATTGATATCCGCATATCCCCCCCATCCATTAATAGCAACCGCGTTACCGTATCACTCAACCAGGGTCAATACTTGATGGCCGGAATCTGTAATAAGAACAGTGTGCTCGTATTGCGCTGAGAGCGTTTTATCGCCCGTCTCGTAAAATTTTATCGACGAATCTGAAATAGAAATTTCGCGTATAGGGGCGCCCGTTTCGTTCACCATTGGTTCAATAGTGATACAGGTCCACGGTCGAAGTGTTTCACCTTTGCCTTTTTTTCCGTACGAAGGGATCCACGGTTCGTCGTGAAAAA
>JAJYHS010000076.1 GCA_021784635.1 bacterium | reverse complement strand
AAACTTATGTCAGAATAGATTATGACGTTAACACAAGGAGGAGATCCCAATGGCCCGATTCAAGTTCACAAACTACGTTCCACGAAATGAGTTCGAATACTACGCTAACCATGAGCTTGCGCGAATTGCGGAGCACATGCCCTACCATTCGTCGATAAAAGCCGAGTCGACACAAACTGACGATGGATTCATCTTTTCGGTACAGTTCACTTCTTTAAATGAGTCTTTTGCCGCAACCGCGACCATAAAACCGGCCGAAAATACTCGTCACAATAGAATGTGGCAAAAACCAGCGATTGATAAAATTATATTGGATCTGAAAAAACAGATTCGCACTTGGCATGACAAGCGCCGAATTGAGGCAACTAAAACCGGAATAGATGCCGCTTAAGATTTGCGATTGTACTTTTTCTTGAACCGTTCAGCGCGACCTTCGGTATCTACAATACGGTGTTTGCCGGTGTAAAACGGATGCGATGCGCTTGAAACCTCAAATTTTACAAGTGGGTACTCTTTGCCGTCTTCCCATTTAATTGTTTCGCGAGTTTTCGCCGTCGACTTTGTTAAGTACGTGTAATCGCACGAGATATCCTTAAATACAACAGGACGAAAATCGGGATGAATGTCTTTTTTCATAGGCACTCCGTATAATAAGACCGATTTTTTAACACTGATCAGGCGTCCGCGCAAACGGTTTATACGCAAAAATAGTGCAGGAGCGGCAGTTTCTGCTCCTTCGAACCCGGAACGACGTCAAAAAACGCCATGGCCTCTGTTCGGCGGCGCGGTTGTACATTAAATACGACAAAATCTGAATTCTCGACAATTTGATGAATCCCACGGCCAGCACCGCCTTTACCCTCTTGCATTTCACCCGCTCGACCGCCGTAACAACTGTCGAGGTAATTTAGAATTACTTTGCCCGTAAGCGCACCGAAGGGATCTTCAACCGATATTCCAAGCAGAGTTCCGTCCGTTGCCATTCGAAATCGCCCCTGTTCACCCGCTTTTAGTTCAACCGGAGTGGTCCGCGGTAGTTTATTGTACAAAGGCCGCCCTGAAATATCAGTGGGAGCGTCATAAATGGCATTCATCAGCAGTTCTTCAGCCACAATAGCGACATTATCAAGTACGGAATTGCGAACGCCAAGTTTTGAAAAATGATCGCGCATGGTTTGGTTCAACGCCTCACGTTCGGTGCTTTTAGTGACCGGAAGTTCTTTCACTTCAACTCCGACGTTCAGATATTTTTCGAGCCCAAACAATGTCGGGCTGCAAAGCTTGAGAATCGTCGTCATCATCGAGCGAATACTGCCCGCGCGGTCACCGTCTCGCAAAAGTACGATATGAGGTAGACGGCGCAATTTCAAAAGATACGGAAGTTGTTCTTCTATGGATTCACCGGCCAAATAAACAAAATTGTGTCCAGTCACCCCTTTGTCGCTGCCGACCGGCGCTGATATTTTGAATTCGGAACCGTTTAGTTCTTCTTCGAGTAGCGGTAAAGCTTCTCGATCAACCAAAACGACGTCAAACTTAGAAGATTTCAAAAGTTCGCGGCTCTGATCAAGCGACGAACTCGTCTGAATTTGCGCGCCGGTTCCGCCGAGTGCCAACCGCGCCAAAGTTTGCAATTGCTTTTGCCCTTGAGCCAGCAAAACTTTTTTTGTTTTCATCGACACGTCGAGCGCAAAGGTCTGCACGATAGGTTCAAGAATTTTTGTCGCTTCGTCGATACAATTTATATTTTGCTTCAAATCAATCGCTCCACCCGCCGTGTTTTTCGCAAGGGAGTCGCGTAGGCCCCGAAGGTGGGTGTTGAGCAATAATTGAAGCTGGGCTTGAACCAGTTTCGTGCGCTCGCTCACTTTTCGCTCTATTTGTTTGTTTATTTCTTGCAGTTCCGTTTTCGCGCGCTGTAAATCGACAAGCGTTTCTTCAAGCCGTTTGGCTTTTTCGTTAGTAAGGGCTAACTTATCGGCGAGCATGAGCGAATAAACGCGGTACATGACGTAATCAAACGTCGCCGCGCCTTCTCCCGTCACTTTTCTAAATTCGTTTAAATCGACACACAATAGTTCAACCGGAGTTTTGGCCACTATAGAGGCCGAGCACGGCTTGTTTGTGATGACACTCATTTCGCCGAGTAAATCCCCGCGTCGCTTGAGCGTTGCAACAAGCCCGCCGTCGACATAAATATCGACCGAACCAATGAGTAAAAAATAAAGGTTGTTGTTAACTTCGCCCTGTCGAAGAATCACTTCTTCGGGAGCAACCGTGCGAAATTGTGCAGCACCTGCCAATTCAGAGGTCAGCGTTTCAGGTAGTCCATTTAAAAAACCATGCCGATTCAGCACTTCGCCAAGCGCATTTCGAACTTCAGAGTTCGCACCGGCTACGTTAGAGGCGGCGGAAGTCGGCATTAACTGACACCCTCTGATTTAAGTTCGCGATTAGGGCTTGCGGCTCCCTGCGGATTCGGCATACGGCCGACTTCGTGCGAGTGAAATTCCGTTTCAGAAAAATCGTCCACTTGAATTGCATCCCACCGGGCTTCTTCGGCCTTTTGCAAATCCGCTTTTTCTTCTGGAGTGATAATCCCCTTCGCCAAAGCTTCTTCGATCAGCGCCGCACCCTTAAGTTTTGCGATTCTCTTTTCATGAACGGCACGACGAACTTTGTGTTCGACGGCTTCGGATTTTTTTATGATTTGAAAAGCGTGATCGAGTCGCCCGATCGCATCAGTAACGTCGGTTGGCAGAAACATGCCGCGGGTTAGACGCTCGCGTACGGCATCGTCACTCACCATCGCGGTCACAACTTGATGCCCGATTTTGTCTTTGGGCGGGCTCGCGATTGTATTGAGACGCGACCAAAAAAGCAGCGGTCTTCTAAAAAACCAACCCAAAACCGGAACATCGAAGTTTGAAAGAATGCCGTCGAATCCCTTTTGAATTTCGCTAAACGCGAGCGCCATTGAATAGCGCACAAAAGGGAGATCGCTTTTTTGGCGACCTTCGGCTTCCCACTTACGAAGTACACCGGTGGCCACATACATCCAGCACATAATATCGGCAAACCGACCCGTGATTTTTTCTTTGAATTTAAGCTGGCCGCCGAGAAGCCCCATCGCAAGATCGGCAAAGAACGCAAAGGTCGCCGACGACCAAGCCAACTTTTGATAATACCGACCGACTGGACCGCCTAATCCACGGCTAGCAAACCGCGCACGTGTGACGCTCAGTACGATCGAACGGCATTTGTTGCGAGCGATGTGTCCGATGTGACCCCAAAAAGCCCGATCAAATCCGCGTAGATCACCGCGCTCAACAGCGTTAATTTCTTTGTACGCAAACGGATGGGCGCGCATGGCACCTTGGCCAAAAATCATCAACGTCCGGGTAAGAATGTTGGCACCCTCAACCGTAATGCCGATCGGCGCGCCAATATACTGAATGGCTAAACTGTTTCGAGGGCCTAACGTTATACCGGCGCCGCCCATGACATCCATTCCGTCAGTGACACATTTACGACTTTGTTCGGTCGTCAGATATTTGGTCATCGCGGTCACAATCGGCGGTTTTACACCTTGATCGAGCGCGCTGAGTGTATAGAGGCGCATGGCATCGACGTAATAGGTCGTCGCACCAATCCGCGCCAACGGTTCTTCAACGCCTTCAAACTTACTGATCGAGACGCCAAATTGTTTTCGAATCGTCGCATGAGCCGATGCCGCACGCGTCGTCAATTTTACCCCAGCCGCACTTTGCGCAGGGAGCGAAATCCCGCGACCCGCAGCAAGCGACTCCATCAACATTTGCCAGCCGTGACCGGCGCGTTCAAGACCGCCGATTATGGCGTCATTGGCTTTCAGCACAACATTTTTACCCTGCGTAGGGCAATTGTAGAACGGGATACTGAGCGGGTCGTGACGGCGGCCCAACACCACTCCCGGAGTTTTCGCCGGTATCAATCCGCACGTAATGCCTAGATCAGGCCCGCGGCCAAGCAAATTCTCAGGATCGCGCAACCGAAACGCTAAACCGATCACCGACGAAATCGACGCGAGCGTGATCCAGCGTTTGTTCCACGAAAGCCTTACATAAATTTCACCGTCTTTACCTTTTTCGAGAACACCTTCTGAAACGATCGAACCGGCGTCACTCCCCGCCTGCGGTTCAGTTAAACCGAAACACGGAATATCTTCAGATCG
>JAJYHS010000264.1 GCA_021784635.1 bacterium | reverse complement strand
CGCTAAGTAATTGAAATTTCAAGAAAAAAACACAACTGTTGAACATTTGTCGAACCGTTGACAAGGGCCAACTAACGGTTTTTAGAGATTTGTGCAGGTGTAAGAAAAGGCTAATTGTTTCATATAGTTACAAATGCGGAGTTGGAACCCGGCTTGCAAATGTCGTATTGTTGAGGAGGTCTTTGCCTTGCGCCAACGGTTCGGAACGACAATTATATTCGCAGCCACGGTCTTGGGCCTTTTAATTGGCTCATCCCCAAAATCATGGGCTGATAACGCGCCGAATGGCGCGGTTCCTGGCTATTTGTCAGATGTTCGCGGTGAGCGTAATGACCCAAGCGTCGAATTTGTAATCATGCCTTTGCCGGCGCCGCATGTTTCGACCAAACTTTACAATAAGATTTTCACGAAAAAATTGAAGCAGGATTTCATAAATAATTACCGTAAGACTTTTGGCTATACTGAGTACGAACAAATTCAGTCGGCGTCGAACCAATACCAAAACGTTGAAAGTTCCGTCTCTGACCATTTCATACCGGTCGACAATTACATCACGGAGCAAAGGCAATTTGGTCAATATATGCTTAATGCTTTGGTCGAATATCACGTCGACAATTTTTTCAAACATAGTAAATCGCTGCGCAAGGTCTATCAGGTACAGAAAAAATTGAGCCACGTGGAGTACAAAACAAAATCAGGTGAAAAACTACAAATGCGGTATCAACTGGCGTCGAATACGGCCACAATCAGCCTGACCAAGCCAAATGAAAAGTTTCATAAGTCGCTCGACTTTCAGGTTGGTGGCCAGGCCAATACTGTTTTGCAGCTTGGGTACGACCTTACCCACAGGGTTAATTTGCAAACTGATTTACAGTTTGAGGATGAAATTCTGACATTTATCGCGAGCCGAAACATGGGCAACAATCTCAGTACGAACATCACTCTGCAGTCGATCGCCAAAGATCAGAACCCGTACACTCCCAAACAAAATCTGATCTTGGTCGGGTTATCGTGGAATGATTAGCACTCGGTCCAGTCAAATGTTTGACTATTTCAGCCGAAACAGTATACATGCCATTTTCGGATGTACGAATTCTTCGCCAGCTCGGTTCTGGAATTGTAGGGTTTACTGTGTTTTTAATCGTAGTATTTGGACTTTGGTTTTGGTCAAACGCCTCGTCGATGCCAGCTCAGGTGAGCGCGCATTTACCGGCGCGAAGGCAGGTCGCTTCAGTTTCTCGAACTGTCATGCAGCCTGGTTCGTCGCCTGTCGTATTAGACAACGTCAGGGGGGCAACTGTAAGTCGTGACCCCAAACTTGAAACAATATCCGTGGCCTGCCGTAATCATTCGCCAATAACTCGCCAAAGTGTCGCGCGGCTTGTGCGCATTAAAATTCAAAAATGCCATGGGGCAGCTTCTGAACTTCAAGGTAGCCGAATCGTCAATTTGGCTAACGGCAACCAAGGGACATTATTCAAGCTTGGCGACGGTGAGATTACTTCTGACTATATCCGGCTTGCTAACGGCACAAACCATTTGAAAATCCGCGTGCATACGGCCAGAGGTCGATCTTATGCGAGCGTTCTTACTATCGTGAAGCGGCCCGGGAATTCGGCGCTGCCTTCAGGATCATAGCCGCAATTTTTGATGGCGACATTCCAACGGGGATTGACCCGCGCAAAAACAATTCGGATCGGACAGCTTTAGGAATTTTCAGATGGGCATTTTGAATTCGAACGAACAATACCCGAATTTTTTTGTCTCGAAGATCAGGACGCAGCTCGCTCATTACATTTTTTAAAACAATGAGACCGGTGGTGCGCACGGGCGCGCTGAGGTCATTATTTTTTAAGTTTGAAATCGCTTGGTTCACGATGTGCGAAAGAGCCACATGATAACCGCCCATATTTCTCAGAGGCGTTCTTACCATTGGGACCAATTCAGACACCATATTGCCGGTTGTGGGTCGAGAAAAAATGAGATCCAGTGCCGTTTGAAGTTCGATTTTGGCTCCAGCAGGATTGGCATCACTGATTTTTTCAGCTTGTCTTACGCGAACTCGAACTTCATTTCGCATTTGATCATAATTTTTCATTTGTAATTTGGAATATATAAATTGAACCGCGTGGGCCCGGTTGGCGATAAGCGACATGGCGGCGAATGCCACGAAGAATGAGGTCATCATAGACAGCGCGGGTTTTTTCATGACAAAATACAGTTTTATTGAACATTCAAAGGAGTGCAACTTGAAAATCCAATTTATCCTGATCGGCTTGGCCGGTTGGGCACTTGCGGCCTGTAGCCCTTCGCCCACTCAACTCAAAAAAGCGATGAAAGAGCATCCGGATATTGTATTTTCAGCGATCAAAGCGGACCCGAGCGGTTTTTTTGCCGCTGTTGAAAAGGCGCAAAGCGAAGCGCACAAAGTTCAACTCGATCAAGCTCTCGGCCAGGACATTCAAAAAGTCGAATCAGAACTCAAAAATCCTCAAGTGGTTAAGATTGCGGCCAATCGTGCGATTTGGGGTTCGGCCAATGCTCCTGTGACTATTGTGGAGTGGGCGGATTTTAACTGCGGCCACTGTCAACAAGAGCAGTCGGTTTTACAAAAAATCATGGCAAATTATAGCGGTAAGGTGCGCATCGTTTATAAGGAGCTGCCGATTTTGGCCCCAGAAAGCAAAGTTGCTGCGCAATATATGGAAGCTTTAGCCATGCAAAATAATGCTCAAGCGCTTCAGTTTCACGATCTCATTTTTGCTAACCAAGATAAGTTTCGCATGGAAGGCGACCAATATTTGAAAAGGGCCGTCAAAAAGGTCGGTGCCAACTTATTTAAAGTCGAACAGGCAGCTCGAAGTGCAAAAGTAAAAAAACGCATCGCTGACGATCAGGCGGAGGCGAAAAAATTCGGAATTACCGGCACCCCGGGTTTTGCGATTAACGGCGCCATTGTGAATGGATCGTATCCTTATGAATTTTTTAGGCGTGTGATTGATCACATTTTAAAATCAGCACCAGCGGGAGCGACGCCAGCAGAAGCGCCGTCTTCGAAATCGTCATAGTAAAATTTTAAGCGGCGTAGATAATAACGCCGCCGCTTCAGCGGAAAAGTTCACCGCAAAGGCTGAAACGCGAACGCCCATTTTATGGGCGGACCGTAAAAGTTCGGCATATTTGACGTCGATTTGCTCGGCCGGAGAAAAAGCCTCCGCGTCGGTTCTTTGCACAACAAAAAATATTTCAGCGCTGTGGCCCAGTTGAACCAGCGCCATTAGCTCCTCAAGATGCTTTTGCCCGCGCACAGTCGGCGAATCCGGAAACTGGGCAATTGTTATTGCCTTCTGCTGCGGATTTTTATGTTCCCGAGCGGCCATCGACACACTTTTGACTTCAACGAAATGGTAACCGCCGCGGGCGTCTTCGAAGCGAAAATCGAGACGTGTTTTGTCTGAGATTTTAAACTCGCGCTGCATGCCGACAAGATGACGCCAATGCTTAAACAGTTTCATTTCAAACGCTTCAGCAACGAGATCGTTGGCAAGATGCGTATTTACGCCGACACAAGCGGTGCCAATTTGAATCTGTTCTAGCGAATACTTGAGCTTACGCTTCGGATTATCGTGAAATGCCACGCGACATGGATTCGGCACTTCGCAAACACCACGAAGGCTGCCGGTATTTGCGACATGGGCCACAATTGATTTTCGTGTGCCATTTTCGCTCAGTTCAACTTTGGCAAAAAAGCGCTTATAGCGATTTAAAAACCGGCCTTCGATCAGGTGACTTTCGTAGCGCATAGGGTATCCTTCGTCCGTTTGCCAGTCTCAGCCTATAGAGGTAGGATAAACGCCATGCAAGAAAATACCGCTAAATCCCGTTTTGCGCCTAAGCCGGAATGGTTAAAAGTTCGCGCTCCTGCGGGAGAAAAATATCACGAAATCAAAGACCTTCTTAAATCGCTTAACTTGGCAACCGTTTGCCAAGAGGCACGTTGCCCGAATGTGGCTGAATGTTGGGGTGGCGGCACGGCGACATTTATGCTGATGGGTGAGGTATGTACGCGCGGGTGCCGATTTTGTTCAGTGAAAACGGGTAACCCGAAGGGCCGCATTGATAATGACGAACCCGAAAAAGTGGGTTTTGCGATTGCCCAAATGAATCTCGATTATGTGGTTATTACAAGCGTCGATCGCGATGACCTCCCGGATGAAGGTTCGGGACATTTTGCGCGCACAGTGGCGACGATCA
>JAJYHS010000096.1 GCA_021784635.1 bacterium | reverse complement strand
ATTGAGAATCAGAAAATCAAGATGGTCAGCGGTTGCCGCACGTACAATCGTGGCAAGACTTCCGCTCCCCGTACTGCGGTTTGTATGAACGTCCATCACTCCGGCGTAATCGTAAAATAATTTTTGTTCTGTCACGCGAAGGGGCGATTCGGGTGCGAAAGCTTCAAATGTCCATTGACTGATAAAAGTACCGTAAGCGACATCGAGAAATACAAGAAATAAAAAGGCGTATATCAGTCGGCGCATGCCACAAATAGCTCGTTGGTCATGGGTATCGTAACGTTATGGGTTTACCCAGCTGACCTGGTACGCCGAGGTCATGGCCATTTTTAATAATGTCGATCATCCCTCCGTCCGTTGCGCTTATAACGACGCGTTCATTCGTTTTGATCGTGTGAACAGCTTGCGGCACCAATTGAATGGTTTGCGGCGGAGTCTTACCGACTTGAAGGGTCACGGTTACATTATCAAGCGCTTCAATTATAAGCTGTAGGGTTGGTTGAGGTGGTTTCACCGGCACAATTTTTTGCCGTGTTGAAATATTAGTTGTCGGTTTCGCATTTGTATTAACCGAGGTTTTCGTGGTGGGTTTTTGAGTCGATTTGATAGGCGCGGGCGGTTGCTTTTGGGTTATTAAAGGCTTTTGAGCCGCTAAAGGTTTTTGAGTTGTTAGCGGTTTTTGAGGTGTCGAATGTAACGACTGTGTATTTGCTTGGCCGTTGCGGGTTACCGTTTCAACTGGGGGAGCCAGCACCCCGTGTGGCAAAGTTGTCGTAACTGTCGGAGTGGTTTTTTCGCGCTCATATTTATCTTTGAGTTTTTTAACGAAAATAACGAGTCCAACGAGTATAAAAATGGCGGCAAATATCATTATCCGTGAAGCCAAGGAGCGCTCATTCATAGAGCTTTTACTAATGGCCTGCGGTTTATTTTCTTGAGGGCGAGACTCATGAACTACGCCCGCTTCGTTAGCAGAGGCGGTATCGGGCTCGTCGGCAAAGCGGGCACGACCACTATCCGTGCGCATTGCGCCATAAGCGGCCAAAATCGGTTCGGCATCGATTTTCAAATATGCGGCATACGAGCGGATAAACCCGCGGGCAAAAGATTTCGCCGGAAGGGCATCTCGGTCACCCTCTTCGAGCGCTTTTAAAATACGCGCATTGATTTTTGTCGCAAGGGCAACGTCTTGCAAAGATAATCCCAAGCGCTCACGGGTCGCGCGCAGTTCTTGACCTGGATTTTTAATTTCTGTCTCTGTCATTTTAAAATCTCCAACATTTTTTGAGCCTGCGCCGCATATCGACTTGTCGGGAATAGACTCACAAGTTCTTTAAATCGCGCGCGTGCCTGGTCCATTTCTCCGAGTTTATAAAAGCTCATGCCACTATAAAAGTGCGGTTGGTCGAATTTGGACTTTCCGCAGATTCGAATTGCCTGATCGAGGCTCTCGGCCGCACTTTTGTAATCTTTCAGGGAATAAAGGGTGCGTCCGTAAATATCCATTGTTTTGCAGCTATCATGGCGAGCCTGCAAACTGTTTTCTAAAGCCACTTTAGCCTGTTTGTATTGTCGGTCGTAAAAGTAAGCTTGACCCAAGTTTGACCACGATTTGGCCGGATGATTGTAAGTAAGATCAGCCGTGGCAAGCTTTAGCTCCCGAATAGCCTTTTTGTATAATCCCACGGTAATGTAGAGGCGGCCTAAATTATTTTCAGCTTCGGTAAACTTGGGGCGAAGTTCAAGTGCGCGTTTAAAATGTTTTTGTGCATGATTAAAACGCCGGCGCACATAGTAGGCTAACCCAAGATTGTTTTGTGTGGAGGCATTGTCGGGATTAAGTTTTTGGCTTCGAAGAAGTGCTTTCAATGCGAGAGGATAATCGCCGCGAACGAGATAAGTTGTACCGAGTTCGAGATACAGATTGGCCTTTTCGCGGTCACGGGGGCTCACGGTTGAGCAAGCCGTGAGCGTGATGCTCGTGACCAAGCAAAACAATAATGCTGCAGATTTAGGCATCCTACTTAATCGCATAACTTTTGTGCTCCGCGTGGCAGAAATAGGCACACTATTTCAAGATATTCCGTTTGCGGGAACATATCAATTGCCGTGACCTCCTCAAGCGTGAAAGTGTCGAGCAGAAGTCCCACATCGCGTTCCAGTGCTCCAAGATCACACGAGACTAGGATGACGCCTCGGGGAGGCACGCGTGCGAGTTCAAAAATGACTTTTTTGCCAAGACCCGCGCGGGGCGGGTCGAGAATAAAAACAGATTGGGAGGCATCATTTTGCCGAAGTTTTCGAAGGTATTGAAGGGCGTCGCCTGGTATAAATTCGGCCCGAGATTGAAACCCGCTGCTTTTTGCGATTTCGCGAGCTCGAGTAACGGCTTCAGGGGACGACTCGACTCCGGTTGCCGCAAGCGATTCAAAGCGCGTCAGAACCGGAAAGCTCAGGTTGCCGCTACCGCAATAGAAATCGAATAAGTGTATTGGCTGCGGAGAGATTTGCTCCATATATCTCAAGACAGACTCTTGTAGGGCCCCATTTTGTTGGGTATTCACTTGAGAAAAGGCCGGCCCAGAATCGTCAATCCGACGTATGTGCCGTTGACTGGAGCAGTCAAATGATAGCTCATAAGTCCCGTCGTCTAGATTTTTGGGGAAGTGTTCAAGAAGCGCCTTTTCGGCAATTAAACAATCGTTGATTGCGACGAGGTTGCGAGAGTTCTTTTCGTAAAAGCCAAAACTTGAGTTTTTCACGTGTACTTGTACGCGGTTTCGATAGCGAAATTCTTGAGGTGCCGCGATCATCTGAAAATTGTAGGCTGTTGAACGGTTCGCTTTTTTGATCGCAAGGTCGAGATTGCGTTTCAAAAGTTGCTCTTTTTGCCTGAGCTGTTCGTCGTAATGAATGTGTTGCCATGTACACCCGCCACATTTTTGAGCCACCGGGCAGGGCGATTCGCGTCGATAGGGCGAAGGTTCGATAATTTGTAGAAGTTGTGCTTCGGCAAAGTTTTTTTTAATTGCCGTTATTTCAACTTCGGCGAGTTCATCAGGAGCCGTATCGGACACAAACACGACAAGACCGCCATCAAAACGGCCGACCCCTCGGCCACCGTTATATGATAGCCGGTCAATTTTTAAACGAATTTTGTCACCGATTTTAACTGGCACCTTAGCGGTTAACGAACTCATCGGGCCTAAAAAAGAGTTTAAGCTCGCGCTCGGCGCTTGTCGCACTGTCGCTGCCGTGCACGGCGTTTTCGCCAATGCTATCGCCCCAAAGAGCGCGAATGGTTCCGGCGGCGGCCTTTTTGGGGTCAGTCGCGCCCATGATTTCGCGGTTTCTCGTAACGGCGTTTTCACCAGTTAGAGCCATCAAAAGGACTGGGCCAGAGGTCATAAAGCGAACCACTTCGGGGAAAAACGGACGAGCCTTGTGTTCGGCATAAAACTCTTCGCACTGTCCTTTTGTGAGCTTCACAAGCTTTGCCGCAGCGATTTTGAGCCCATTTTTTTCAAATTTATCGATGATTGCGCCAATGGCGTTTTTTTTCACAGCGTTTGGTTTAATGATACTGAATGTTGTTTCTACGGCCATAATTGCTCCTTCGGTTATTCATGGTCCAATAATCACTGTCGAACAGCTCGAGGATTTATCAAATAGTGCGTGTGACGTCACCTAGTGGTTGCCGAGCTTGTTGACTCAGCACAAGCGAAGCGTCAGGAGAAGATTTGTTTTGACAGCCACCGTATGCTCCGCGGTATGTGCTAGCTTTGCACAGGGGAGAATCATGAAAGCATTAAAGTCATTGGTATCATTTAAATTGCTACTTGTTTTAGGGCTCACTTCATTAATGACGACAGGGGCTTGGGCAAGTGGGCAAAGCGCACCATCTGTGGCCGCGACCACGGTCAATATAAATTTGATCAACAAGGAACTCGCTAATCTTCTACAGAAGTACAACAATAAGACGACAAAAATGAGCGCCACCCTCGATGGGGCCACCGTTGACGCCAATCGCGCAACGGGTTTAGCTGTGACAGTTAAAGTTCAAAAAAACGGCGCGATCCCCGCCGCATTAACCGCGAACATCAATTATTCGTACCCGGAGTCAAAATTAAATCCGCTACTTGGTTTTGGAGCCAATTTAGCGACGCCAAACGGGGGGTTGCGAAAGATTCTTGTGAATCTTGGCATGCAACCGCAAAAGATCGACGCGTTTATGAAGCAGTTGCCGGCCATTCTTCAACAACAGATTTTGTATATGCTGAGT
>JAJYHS010000150.1:3685-4282 GCA_021784635.1 bacterium | reverse complement strand
CCGATCAAAAGATAGTAGAGCTGCTTAGAAAAGAAGGCATCGACATCGCCCGCCGTACCGTGGCCAAATATCGCGACATCTTAAAAATTCTGCCCTCGAGCAAACGTAAACGGTATTTTTAAACGGTATTTTTAAACGGCAATTGTTGAACTGCAGCGTTTAAAACCTGAAATTTTTTCTAGAGAAGAAAAATCGATTGCGGCGAGAAACCTTGCCATTGTACTCATTCGCCAAACTAATCAGGGGGAATTCTTTATGAAAGCATCGAAAATTCTCGTTTTATTCGCGGCACTTTGTTTGCCAGCGGTTTGTTATGCAAGCCGCTCCGTTAGCCAATTCACCTCAGACGTTACGCTGAACTGTGGCGATGGTTGCAACGGCGCTCCGGTTGCGGCGAACTCATCTGATGGTTTTTCGTTGAGCTTGGCAAAAATGCTTTTTCATAGCGGTGTCGAACCCACGGTCACGCAAGTCGCCGGCCAGTGGAAGTTAGTCGGCGAAGCAAACGTTCCCGGCGAACCGGATTCAACTTTGTCGAATGCCTACGACCCAAATGGCTTAAAAAATTCAGATGGCTCGCCAAGTCTATCATTATCA
>JAJYHS010000150.1:0-3675 GCA_021784635.1 bacterium | reverse complement strand
TGAAACGGGTCAGACCAATTTTTCTGGCAGGCCGTACACGACCGCGTCGGTTACAATATTAAACATGGGCCGTAAGACCAGCGATCAGGGGCCAAACGTTTTGACTTTGAATAATGACGCACGCGAAGCATGCTTTGCACAGTATTCATACATCGGAAATTCTCTGGCGGATTCACATTTCAATTATGAATGCCGTTTGCTTGATACAGACTCGCAAAAAATGGTGTGCGCCCTAAGCTTCTATTTCGACCCGTCGGACGATGTAATGGGAAAAATCGACCCCGCCGATCAGGCCTGGAGTGGTCGCGTTTGGTTCTACCAAGCCTACGTAAAAGAGTGAGCACGTAAGCAAAATAAATCTTCGCTGTGGCCGCCTCAGGTTGAGAATTTGTAACTTAAAAGCGAGCTGATTTATTCGAGGTAAAAATCAAATTTATGCCAACTTAATGGCCAAGAGCCGTTTATTTGCGAGCTCTGCGTTTTGTAGAGCTGAGCACCCGGTCACGATGACTCGATAGACAAAATTTGTCTCTTTTTTGGAGCCGATTTGTGCTCGACCTTGGGTGGGCCTAGAATACAAACATGCAGACGAAAAACCCGTCTCAAATTGAACCGAATTTCAAAACAAACAAATTCATTGTCTATCGGTACGGCACCCGTGCGGCGCTTGTTCACGACTGACTGAAAGGAGTTACCATGAAGTTCGACATCAAGTTCAAAACCATTGATTACTCACAATCGCTGGTTGAGTACGTTTACTCGAGATTCGACAAGGTGGAGCGCTATGCGGTTAAGCCGATAACGGCCCACGTAACATTTAGTGAAGAGCGGCATAATTGCTGTGCAGAAGTCTACATTCATGGGTTGAAAGGTGAATTTCGATCGCATTTTAGCTCAGACAGTTTTCATGTATCTCTTGATATGTGTGTCAAACGCATTGAGCGGCAAATGGAGCGAGAAAAAGATAAACTCAAAAGCCATCATTCTTACGAAAATTCATCCTCAGGATTTCTTGATGAACAACTTGTGGAACAGTACCGTACGAACCGCTCGGCCTAGAACTTGACTGGGCGCTTAATCGTCCTGTATGCAAACGTGACGCGCTCGCAAACTGCGGGCGCGTTTATGACCTTCAGCATGTGGGGATTTAAGCGATGAAAAATTACTTGTTCACAAGCGAATCCGTTTCTGAGGGCCATCCCGACAAGGTGGCTGATCAAATCAGCGACGCCATATTAGATGCCTATTTAACTCACGACCCCAAAAGTCGAGTGGCTTGTGAAGTTTTGATTTCCACCGGTTTTGTGGTTGTTGCGGGCGAAGTCACTTCGCATGTCACTGTCGATCATCAATCTGTCGCGCGAAAAACCATCCAAGAAATCGGTTATGATAACGTCGAAAAGGGCTTTGATTATCAACATTGCGCCGTTTTTACTGCACTCGGCCAGCAAAGCCCGGATATCGCTTTGGGGGTTGACGATAATAACAAAGAGCAGGGCGCTGGCGATCAGGGTCTCATGTTCGGCTACGCGATCAATGAAACTCCCGAACAGATGCCCCTCACCATCGATTTGGCTCATAAGCTCGTAAAAGAGCTGTCAGTCGTGCGCAAAAGCGGCCGGGTGAATTGGCTTAGGCCTGATGCAAAAAGCCAAGTTACTGTTGAATACATTGATGGCAAACCACGTCGTGTGGATACGGTTGTGATTTCAACCCAACACGCCCCCGAAGTGAGTCAAAATGAGATCGCAGCGTACGTGACCGAAAGCGTGATTCAAAAAGTGATTCCACAAAATTTGATTGACGCTAAAACACGTATTCACATTAATCCGACGGGCCGTTTCGTAATCGGAGGGCCCCACGGCGATTGCGGACTTACGGGTCGCAAAATAATCGTTGATACGTACGGCGGGCATGGTGCCCATGGTGGCGGTGCATTTTCGGGAAAAGACCCGTCCAAGGTCGACCGTTCTGCGGCCTATGCGGCTCGCCACATAGCAAAGAATATTGTGGCGGCCGGGCTTGCCGACCGTTGTCTTGTCCAATTGGCGTACGCAATCGGCATGGCCGATCCGGTAAGCATAATGATAAACGATTATGGTACGGCCAAAGTGGATCTGTCGAAGCTGCAAACTGCAGTGCGGGAGATTTGGAATCTTAAGCCGGCCAACATTATTCGACAATTTGACCTGCTCAAACCACGTTATCGCAAAACCGCTGCATATGGTCATTTCGGCCGGTCGGAACCCGAATTTACATGGGAGAAAATCGACAAAGTCGAAGCTCTCAAGTCGATGCTGAAATAGCCGACAGCCGAAAAGACTGTTAGACTACGCGCTGTGCAACCTGAACTTATCCGTAATTTTTCAATTATAGCCCATATCGATCACGGCAAATCGACTTTGGCCGACGGGCTTTTGCTTGAGACGGGCGCGATTTCAGAACGAGAGAAAAAAGAGCAATTTCTCGACAATATGGATCTCGAACGCGAACGTGGCATCACCATCAAAGCGCAAACGGTACGGCTCCATTACAATGCAAAAGACGGTAAAACCTATCAACTCAATTTGATTGATACCCCCGGGCACGTGGATTTTGCCTACGAAGTGTCTCGGTCGCTGGCGGCATGTGAAGGGGCGCTTCTGGTTGTCGATGCCGCACAAGGGGTTGAGGCGCAAACACTCGCTAACGTTTACCTGGCTCTTGAAAATGATCTCGCCATTCAAATTGTGATCAACAAAATCGATTTGCCTTCGGCCGACCCTGAAGGAGTGAAAAAGCAGATTGAAGACGCCATTGGGCTTGACGCAAAAGACGCCATTCTCGCTTCGGCTAAAGAACGTATCGGCATTAAAGAGATTTTAGAAGCGGTTGTCGAGCGGATACCACCGCCTAAAGCGGACCGCGAAAAAGCTCTTCGCGCTTTGGTATTTGATTCATGGTTCGACTCTTATCAGGGCGTGGTTATTCTCTGCCGAATAGTTGACGGCGCGCTCAGTAAAGGCGATCGCATCCGCTTCATGGATAGCGGAAAAGAATATGACGTCTTGAAGCTAGGTGTGTTTACGCCGCGCTCGGAACCCCTTGATGCGCTCGAAGCGGGTGAAGTGGGTTTCGTCATTTGCGGAATTAAAGACATTCGCGACGTGCGCGTCGGCGATACGGTCACTCACGTCAAATCGGTAAAGCATGAAGAAGCGCGAGAGCCACTGGCTGGCTTTAAGCGCATTCAACCGATGGTGTTTTCTGGAATTTTTCCGGTCGACACATCCGACTTCGAAGCATTTAAAGAAGCGCTTCAGAAATTAGCGCTTAACGATTCAAGTCTCGCGTTTGAACCTGAAAAATCAACCGCGCTCGGTTTTGGTTTTCGCTGCGGATTTTTGGGGCTTTTGCACATGGAAGTCGTGCAAGAGCGTCTCGAACGTGAATTTAATCTAAATCTCATCTCAACCGCTCCAACAGTCGTATACAAAGTGTTCACGACGGATGGCAATGAACTGCGACTCGAAAATCCCGCGGATTTGCCCGACCCTTCTAAGATCGAGCATCTTGAGGAGCCCATCGTAAATGTGGCGATTCACACACCGTCCGAACACATCGGGGGACTTCTCAAATTGTGCGAAAATCGTCGAGGAGTTCAACAAAAAATGGAATTTGTCACCGACAAAAAAG
>JAJYHS010000292.1 GCA_021784635.1 bacterium | reverse complement strand
TTTGACAAAATTTTCGTTGCTAAGGCGCGCTTCAATGCCCGCCTTCTCTTTTTGCAATTTCTCAATCGTCTTTTCGATGCGCTTTCGCTCTTCGTTCAAATCCACGACACCTTCAAGATAGACGATGACATCGACACGAAATGAGTGGACCGCAACCGGCGTCAACGCACATTTGGTCAAGGAACCTTCATCATTAATTTGGCACTCTGAAAGTTTTGCGAGTTTCGCAATAGTCGGGCTGTTCGCCTGAAGTATCTTTTGCGAGCCCGCCTCTTTAGGGGCAAGTCTCACCCGCAACTCTTGGCCCGGTTTTATACTGTTCTCACCGCGAATGTTACGAATCGCCGCAATCGTCGCGATCACAAGGTCCATTTCTTCAGCGCGGGTTGAGCTTGCGATTTGTAACCAATCACTGTCATTTTTAGTGTTCGGATATTCGTCAATCACGCATGCTTCGCCGCGAATTGGTAAACGACTATAAATTTCTTCAGTAACGAATGGTACAAACGGATGCAGAAGCCGTACGACGCGATTAAGAGTTTGCGCTAAGACAAGGCGAGTAGCGGCCCTTTCTTCCGGCTTTTCTCCATAAACAACCGGTTTTATAAGCTCCAGATACCAATCGCAAAACTTGTGCCACACAAAATCGTAAAGAGTGTTGGATGCGTCAGAAAATCGTAACTGTTCCAACTGCTGATTAACCGCCGCTTCGCATTCTCCGAGTTTATGAATTATCCAAAAATCGGCGTCGGAGAGATTTTCGGCTTTTGGCTTTAAACTTAAAAGGTCATTTGGCGATTTGGATGCCGTGGACGTTTCCACTTGTGGCGGTTCAAAATCGGCTAAAACATGCAACGAAAACCGGGCTGCGTTCCAAATCTTGTTTATGAAATTGCGATAACCTTCAAGCCGCGGAATAGAAAATTTTAAATCTTTGCCGGCTGCCACTTGAGCCAAAAGCGTGAAGCGCACGCTATCCGCGCCAAACTCGTCGATAAGTTCAACTGGATCAAGCGCATTGCCCAACGATTTGGACATTTTGCGCCCTTCTGCATCGCGAATGAGCCCCGTAATAAGAACTTTTCGAAATGGAACATCCCCGCGAAACTCGAGCCCCATCATAATCATCCGCGCAACCCAGAAAAATATGATGTCGTGACCCGTGATTAAAACGTCCGTCGGATAAAAAGTTTTGAGCGCTTCCGTTTCGTTCGGCCACCCGAGCGTGCTAAATGGCCAGAGCGCTGAACTAAACCACGTATCAAGAACGTCGTCTTCTTGTGCGATTTCTTTTGAATGACATTTCTCACATTCTTCAGGAGTGTTTTCGGCCACCGTAATGTGCCCGCATCCGGGGCAATTCCAAGCAGGAATACGATGTCCCCACCAAAGCTGCCGCGATATGCACCAATCTTGAATATTGTTAAGCCAATGTAAATATGTTTTGGTCCAAGCCTCGGGTTCAAATGTGACCATTCCATTTTCGACAACCGCTTTTGCCGGTCGCGCGAGACTCTCCATTTTTACAAACCATTGCTCAGACAGAAGCGGTTCGGCGACGACGCCGGTGCGCGAATCGTGCCCCACAGAATGCGTGTGCGGCTCCTCTTTGACCAAAAGATTTTGCGCTTTTAAATCTTCGATGACCCTTTTTCGCGCTTCTTGAACTTTAAGACCGGCGTAAGCTCCCGCATTTTCATTGAGCGTGCCGTTGCGATTGAGAATATTGATCATCGGAAGTTTGTGGCGTATCCCGACGGCGTAATCATTAAAATCGTGTGCCGGTGTGATTTTCACGACGCCTGAACCGAATTCCTTGTCAACATAGGTATCGGCGATCACGGGAATGACCCGTTCGGTTAGCGGTAATCGTACTGACTTGCCGACAAATTTAGTATAGCGTTCGTCGTCCGGATGAACCGCGATGGCCACATCGCCGAGAAGCGTTTCTGGCCGTGTCGTCGCAACGGTCAGCCCATCACTATATCGGATATGGTAGAGCGTGCCCTTTACCTCTTTATGTTCAACTTCGAGATCAGAAAGCGCTGATTCAAGCTTGGTGCTCCAATTGATCAGACGCTGCCCTTTGTAAATAAGGCCTTTTTTATACAGTTCAACGAAAACGTGGCGAACCGCTTTTGATACGCCCTCGTCAAGGGTAAACACAAACCGCTGCCAATCGCACGAATCACCGATGAATTTCATTTGCTCGACGATACGGTCGCCGTATTTTTTCTTCCATTCCCAGACGCGTTCGACGAATTTATCACGGCCCAGTTCGCGCCGTGTTTTATTTTCTTTCGCAAGCTCGCGCTCCACCACTCCTTGCGTGGCAATGCCGGCATGGTCGGTGCCGGGTAACCAAAGCGCGTTGAAACCGCTCATGCGCTTCCAACGGGTTAATGCATCTTGCAAGGTGTGATTCAGTGCGTGGCCGGTATGCAGTTGCCCCGTCACATTCGGCGGGGGAAGCATGATGCAAAACGGAGGTCGCGTCGATTTATCAAGCGCGGCAAAATAACCGCGCTCAATCCACCATGCATAAATTCGTTTTTCAACATCTTTTGGATTGTACCGGTCACTCAGTGGCTGTTCCATTTTTTCGCTTTTCATGCTCAACCTATTAAGCTGTTTTTGTTGAAACCTTGAACGCCGGGAGCCGATGACGATTCAACCATATCATGGATAGCGCGACGTAACCGAGAAGCGCCGAAAAATAAAACGGCGAAACCATCGCCACTCGGCCATATAAAATTCCGCCAATCGGTGGGCCAAAAATTCGAGCCATAGCAGACATAGATTGATTGACACCCATGACTTCGCCCTGCTCATGTTGATCGGTGAGTAAACTCAAGCTCCCCGACAACGCCGGCATTAATAACCCATCGCCCAAAGCCAACAACGTCATGGCAATGGCTAAAAACCAAATCGAGTGGGCGAGCCCAATCAAAATAAAACTTGTTGAAAACATGAGTACCCCAGAGGTCAGCATGGCCCGCTCGCCAAATTTTGGCAGAAGTTTTCGCACTAAATAGCCTTGTGTAAAGGCGATACAAATACCCACATAAGCAAAACCGTAGCTTGCCTTTTGAAGATTCCAGCTAAATCGATCTTGAACAAACAAAAACAGCGTCGCCTCCATGCTGGCCATGGCAAAAGCCACCACAAAATTTGATCCTAAAAGCGTGCCAATCACAGGGCGTGCGATTTTTTCGCTAATACTGCGAATACGTGACTTGCGAACTTTTTTGCCGCGCTTTTCAGGCGGGAGCGATTCGGGCAAAATAAAAAATGCCGCCACAAAATTAACGACGCCGATAAGTGTTGCCACTAAGGCCGGAAAATGAATACTAACCTTCGCGCTCAACCCGCCAAGAGCGGGGCCAAGCACAAAACCAAGACCAAAGGCGGCCCCGATCAGCCCCATGTTTTTGGACCGATCTTTTTGTTCCGTCACATCGGCAATGAAAGCGGCCGAAGTCGCAATGTTGGCACTAAACGCGCCCGCCAACGCCCGCGAGACAAATAACATCGGCAAGGAATTGGCGTAGAAGAACACCAAATTCGCTAAGGCGGTCATCGCAATACTCATCAAAAGTATGGGCCGACGCCCAAACCGATCGCTAAGGCCGCCCCAAAACGGCGAGAATAGAAACTGCATTCCTGAATAAATCGCCATCAAGAGGCCAATATCGAACGCCGTTGCGTGATAATACCGGGCCAAGTAGGGCGTAAGCGGTATTATGATGCCGAATCCGACCAAATCGACGAAAACAGTTAAAAATATAATGATTAACGGCTTTTTATTCATTGCGACCTGTTGTTTTTCGCGTTTATCATTTTAATGTTATGGCATCAAACCGTAGGGCATCATGGCACGCTAGTCTAGCAAAAAGCACTCTAGCAAAATTCGTTCTCGCAACTGGCGGGCTTCTAACTCTGACGATCTTGCCGGTCAAAGCAATGGCCGACTTGCCACCCGTGTATCATGTCGGAGAAGTCACACTTTCTGACACGAGCACATACTTTACCTCTAAAGCGAATTATGATCGCTATGGTGATAAAGTCGACCTGCCTTCTGATTCGAGCGGACAATATTATTTCAACACACAAACCAACTCAATTGACGGAGCTTATGACCTCGCGACCAGACTCGGCGTTTGGCGCTTTGGTGCCGGACTTGATATTAACGATTCGACAAGTCGCGGACCGGACGTTGTCTATGGTGGCGACCAAAACCGCTCCAACAGCCAGTTCGACGATGTCCATTTTCTTTTGCAAAAGCCGATTCCACTTCAACAGTTTCGTATTATTCCTGAATT
>JAJYHS010000202.1 GCA_021784635.1 bacterium | reverse complement strand
TTAAGAGCGGTGACAGGCGGATAAACGGCACTTTGAGCGGGTATGGCATAGCGTAAGATTTTATGTTGTGAACATCTGGCCTGCCCCCTTCAACCCACGCCAAATGCCAAATTTTATAAACCACGTACGCGGCAACCGTAAGCCGTTCAACAATGATTGGGCGAAACGCGGCTTGAACTTTAGGGTTTCGAAAATCACGCCGTACCGCTAAATGAGAATGAGGCGGACATCTGTAACCGACCCGGCAAATTGTGCTTGGTTTTAAAAGTGCGGAACGGCTGTCGGCATCCAAAAATTCTTGGCGTTTTGAATAAGAGTCGGCAATCAAATGAAACATAATTGTTGGAATGGGCACTCCAGAAAACTTTGTAAGTCTCAACTGTTTCATAATTTGCCGCTGGCGTGCGGGATTTTCTGCGTCGCGAAGCACATCGGCCCCGAGGTTCTCGTCGAGATAGTGTAAAACATTACTTTCAAAATAGGCATGGATTCCGCCATGGCCAGTGCCCCATCCGTTGTAATCAGCTGTGACGTGAAAAGGTTGTGTTAAATCACCGATAAAATGCGACATGACGCCGCCAATTTCAATTGCGGCGGCTAAATCTTCAAGCCGAGATGAATTTTTCGAGCATTTGTAATATCCGCTCCTAAGTGGGTTGCGAAAGTGCAATGCCGCCCATCGACGTTGTTTGGCTGTTAAAGGTTTTTTGGAGCTTGCGCAACGAAATGCCGAGACCATCATTTGAAACAGTTGCTGAGTGCGAAAGGGTGCGCTCCCGAGGCTTGAAAAAGTTATGGTCTTCGACGGATTTACCCGGCTGGGTTTACCGATATATTCTTTTACGAATTTGGGTAAATTAGGTTGGAGATTGCGAATTTTAGTAAGATAAGAGCGTAGATTTTTCGGTAACCCCAACACGTATTCGGTATCGAAGTAATGGCAGGGGTCGTTTTCTTTTACAATTTGAGGGTAGCGAGGGTCTTTCCATTCTATATCGGGAATTTGTGAGAGTAGCCCGAGCATTAGGGTACGGCTCGTAAAAAATATCCCCAATTTTTTTTGTTCTACGGGTGTGGGTTGCGTTTCGAACAAGCGTGCGGCAGTGTAACCAATGATAAAATGTCCGCGTTCACCCCATGCTCGCGCTTGAGTCGCGAACGAGGTCACGATACAAATAGAAATAAGAATTCGAGTGGGCATACAGGGCTCCTTCGAGCGTGAGCTATGTGAGTTCACGGCTCACGTGCTCCTTAATTGCTTGTGAAGTTGGGATTTAAAATCACAATGGCGTACAATCCGCAAGATCATTATTTTAAGATGGCTAAAAAAGAGGGCTATTTGGCGCGGTCCGCATATAAGCTCGATGAAATTCAGAAGCGTTGGCGCGTCATCCGTGCCGGCGCGAAGGTGTTAGATTTGGGCTGCGCGCCTGGCTCGTGGAGTCAAGTTGCACTGAAAATTTTGGGACCTAAAGGATTTCTTCGTGGCATTGATCTAAAACCGGTGGATTTGTCAGCAGCGGGTTTGCGAGCGAATAACGCGCAATTTTTGGTGAGCGACATTTTTACAACTCCAAAAGAACAGTTCATTGAAGCTCCGTATGACGTCATATTGAGCGACATGGCTCCGCAAACAACGGGTAGCGCAATTACGGATCAAACGCGTTCCGAAGAACTATGCATGAAAGTTTTGGAATTGACCGATGAGCTTCTTCGCCCGGGCGGGCACGTCGTCATGAAATTGTTCATGGGGGGCGGCGCCAAGCAAGTCGAATTAGCAACAAAGTCGCGGTTTCAATCCCACCATCTTTTTCGACCCAAGGGTGTTAGAAAAGAAAGTTTCGAAATTTACTTGATCGGAGTCAATAGGCGCCCCAATTGATCTTTTGCGCTTTTCCAGTAGTTCTCAAGTTCGTCGACCGATAAATCAGAAAAGTTCTTACCGTCTTGATGAATCAATTCGCACATTTTTTGAAAACGCGATTCAAATTTACGATTCGATTGGCGTAACGCTTGCTCGGCATCGAAATTCAAATGACGCGCAAGTTGCACAACGGTGAACAATACGTCACCTAATTCTTCTTGCTCGTTTATTACATCGTGGACTTCGATTGCGTGCCGAAGTTCGTTAATTTCTTCTTCGACTTTATTAAAAACTTCAGCGGGGTTGGACCAATCAAAACCGCGTCGAACTGTCTTGTCGCCGATTTTTTGCGCGCGAATTAAAGCCGGCATGTTAACCGGAATTGATCCGAGGCCGGTCGTTACCATTTCTGTGCGGTTTGTGCCCGCCTTTTCTTGATCTTTAATTTTGATCCAATTCTTGAGAACGTCGGAGCTCCCTGAAACTTTCATGTCGCCAAATACGTGCGGGTGACGCCGGATCATTTTTTCAGTAATGCTCTGTATGACGTCGTCGAGAGTGAATGACCCGTTTTGCCGGGCGATTTCAGAGTGCAAAACAACTTGTAAAAGCAAATCGCCGAGCTCTTCGATAATCGCCTTTTGGTCGCCGCTATCAATGGCTTCGGCTAACTCGAATGCTTCTTCAATCGCGTATTGAGTCAGTGTCGAATGAGTTTGTTCTTTATCCCAGGGGCAGCCATCAGGTCCGCGCAACGCAGCGACAACCTCGACTAAGGACGCAAAAGATCGAGTGTTTTTAGGCGCAACAGGCATTTTTACCTCCAGGTGCGTTTGATATCAAATTCACTTATTCGACAAATGTCCAATCATCAACTAAATCTACGAGATTATACGGTTAAATGGTTTAAAATCCGATAAAGACTCTGGAGGATTGTTAACTCAATGTCGTTTTTGGAAGGGCGCGGTTCGAAAAAATCACGGGCATCAGCCGAAGAAGTTCGGCTTCGCACACAATACGTTGATCCGTCGTTGCATTTTTTGAATTGGGTCAATCAGCTTGGTTTTGAAAAGAGCTTTTTAGGACGCTTAGCCTACTACCTCGATCGAAAATTTGATCTCCGGCGTGTTCTTTTGTTTTTTTTATTCGCGCTGGCGCTCTCACTTTTGATGTTCAGTGATTTTCAAACCATCGGACATTTTTCAGTCGGTGACGTAGCAAAGACGGACATTCGGTCTCCGATGAACGTCACAATCGTAGACCAAGCCGCCACCGAAGAAAAGCGGCTGGCGGCCGAGAAATCACAACCGGTTTTATTTGATTATCAATACGACGCTTATGACCCAGTTTATAACCGTATATACAAAGCGTTTCGGATTATGCGGATTCGAGTGGATCAGACGTATTGGCCGCGCTCAGATTTTGCACGGGCCATGAAGGTCAGAAAATTTATGCGCTTCAAGCCTGAATTTATGAATGCACTCCAGGTGAAAGTGCCCACTCATATTTTCGAGTGGTTGGTTGAACAGAGATTTAACGTTGAGATTGAAAACATATTGATCCGTGTTGTGTCGCAATGGGCGAACGAAAAGATAGCCGATATTGTGGACCCGACCCTTCGAAATTCGGATCGGCAGGTGATTATTCGCGAACTGACCCCAAATGGCAACGGCCATGAAATGCTCATGAAAATGGATGCCATCAAAAATATGCAAGACATGACGCAATTCCCTCTCGACGGCGTGCGCGGTTTTGCGGAATTGAACGAGCAGTCGAGATACAACGTAACACTTCTTGCGCATAGCCTTTTGTTACCGAACCTCACGCTCAACAAACAAGATTTCGAAGAACGTCAAAAAAAGGCGTGGGATAGCGTCCTGCCGGTTCAAATTTCAATTAAGAAAAATCAAGTCGTGGTGAGCAAGGGCACGACTATCGATCCGGTCCATTTATCGATTTTGAATGCAATTCGTAGCAAAGAAGCCGCCCGCAGGGTCGATTTTCTAGCGCTTTTCTCCGCACTTTTGTTCGTCTTATTGACAATTACATTTATATCCTTTTTGCGCCGGTATTCGCGAGATAAAATTAAGATTGAATCCAAAGACATTCTGATCATGGGTGTCGTGACGGTTTTGGTTGTCATTTTGGCCCGCTTGTTTCTGTACGTTATGGATGCCAGTCTGGCCGATCGATTCAGTAAAATTCCGGACTTTGCTTTTCAGGTTGCCGCTCCCGCAGTAGCCGGTCCGATGCTTGTGGGTCTACTCGTTAATTCGACTGAAATCGTATGGATTTTTACTGTGTTTCTCTCGACGGTTTTAGCCGTCATGTTAGATCTCAACTTGGGAGTTTTTCTGGTCACGTTGATCAGCGGTATCGCGGCGGCGCAAGGCGTGTTTGGCTGCAAAAAGCGCAACGACATTTATATGGCTGGCCTGCGTACGGGTTTAGTTGGTGCGCTTTCGTCACTCCTT
>JAJYHS010000098.1 GCA_021784635.1 bacterium | reverse complement strand
GCCTTTTTCATGAAGTCGGATGATCCCTAAACCATCGCGTATGTTAAAAACGCGCCGCCATTCAGCATGTGTGCCGTCGTCGGCCGCACCGCTACCGGCGAAATAAACGCCGCCATCGGTCAGTACGCCATCGACGTCAAATGCGAGGCATTTGATTCGTTTAAGCTGTTCGCGATGTTTCTGAGTTAACAAAAATTTGACTTGTTCCGCAGTCATGATGATAAAGTAGTGCCATTTCGCGCAGAATTCAAATCATGACGAAGATTTCAAACTATGACGGAGAATGTAAGCCATGACAGATTTTAAGCCGCTCCCGCAAACGGTTACGCTCGATTTTCAGGGCCGCACGTACACGTGGGGCGATCGAAAGAACTGGGTTTTGTTCTCTGGCCCCAACATCATCGAAGACGAGGGGATGGTCATCGAAGTGGCGCAAGAACTCAAGCGCATCACGTCAGAAAAAGGCGTGCCGTGGATTTTGAAATGTTCGTTTGATAAAGCCAACCGGCAAAGTCTCGACAGTTATCGCGGGCCTGGGATGAAAAAAGCGCTGGAGTCATTTGCCCGCATTAAAAGCAAAGTCGGTTGCCCGATTCTCACCGATGTGCACGAAACCGTTCAGGTTGAAGCGGTCGCCGAGGTTGCCGATGTTTTGCAAATCCCGGCATTTTTGTGCCGACAGACCGATTTGATCGTGGCAGTCGCGAAAACCGGCAAAGTGATGAATATCAAAAAAGGCCAATTTCTTGCTCCCGAAGACATGGCGTCGATTGTAAAAAAAGCGGCGTCAGCCGGTAACCGCAAAGTTCTACTGTGCGAGCGGGGAACAAGTTTTGGTTATCATCGGTTAATCAACGATATGACGGCGCTCATTGAAATGCGCGCGACCGGGCAGCCGGTGATTATGGACGTGACTCATTCTACGCAATTGCCCGGAACACATCACAGTAAAACAGGCGAAGCGCAAAGCGGTGGCCGCCGTGATATGGCGCCGGCTCTGGCGCGTGCGGCGATGGCTGTGGGGGTTGATGGAATTTTCATCGAAACCCACCCAAACCCCGACGAAGCGCTATGCGAAGGGCCGACATCGATTGCGCTTAGAGAAATGCCGCAATTAATTGATCAAATTGAGCGCGTCTGGCGTACGCACTCAGCGTGAAATTAACTGAAAAATTCGATATGACTAAGAGATATCCGCTCGTCCCGCGTAACTAAACCAATATGGACATGCCTTCGCGGGCGAATTCCCACTCAAGAGCGTGGAGCGGTTCGCCTTTTGCGTGCGCGGCGGCTAACGTCGACTCGTAGTATTCGCGTGTTTGCCGTTCAGCCTCCATAATTTTCGCGTCCGGTGCGGCCGGGTCGTGATGAACGAACAATACTTTTTTTACTTTCTCGCGAAGAGCGACGTCGATGCCGATTGGGCCCGAGGCGTGACCCCAGTTGATTCTCTCCGACGCTTCGAGAAAAGTGTATTGAGCATCAAAAATCATCAAATCGAGGTTTTGGTAAAGCGCAAGGTCTGCTCCCATCGATTCGCGACTGACGCGCAGACATTCGGTATCGACGCAATAAGCGAGCGCCTTGCCGCCATGCTCGAACCTGTAACCCCAACAGGGATCGGGATGGTCAAGCTGGTAGGGGGTCACTTTGACATCATCAAACATCTGCGGTTGGCGCGGGTTGAGAGTGTGAAAATGAATGCTTGCGGGTAAGTTTTCAAACGGCACCGGAAAGTTCGGTTTGCAAAATGTGCGGCGAATATTGTCTTCAAGATCAGGCTGAACGCCGTAAAAGTGAATTTGGTTACCGGGCACAAATATCGGCGTGAAAAAAGGCAGACCAATCAGGTGATCCCAGTGAAAATGGGTCATCAAAATGTGGACGATCCCGCGGCCCGCGCCACAGGCTTCGAGCATTAATTTTTCGCCGAGGCCCCGAATACCGCTACCGCCGTCGACGATTAATCGCGCCTTTGGCGTACTCACTTCGATGCACGATGTGTGTCCGCCGTAGCCGGCGCCGATATTTTTCGGCAACGATTTCACAAACGAGCCGATATCTTTAATCTGCGCCCTGTCTTTTTCGTAAGACCGAAGGGCTAAAACAATTGTCTTCGATTTGCTGCGGGGTGAGTGGAGTAGGTAAAGATCCACGTATTCCCCAAAGATGAACGTGTAGACTCATTGCGTGGTTACCTCAGTGCTGACCGATCTACTTGCCTCTTGTTGCGCTCATTGTTAAACCTGTAGTTTATGTCGCAAAAACGATTTTGGCCATGGCTATTTTGGTTCGGTGTATTTAACGTCTTTCTCGCCGAACTCATCTCCTGTTTGTACATCGTGCAAACGCGGATGTACCCGTCAAGCCTTTGGGCCTGGGTCTTTGCGTTTTTCTACTGGAACGGTCAACTGGCCGGACTGACATTCATAATTTTTATTGTGTTCATGCTCCCGCTTTGGCTGTTATCGAAAGCAAATTGGCATAAGGGAGTGGGTTCGGTACTTTTCGCGGGGATCGTTCTGCTCCTATTTGTCGATACGATTGTTTACGCGCAATATCGATTTCATTTGAACGGAATGGTTCTCGATATGCTCCTGCATGGGCACGGCGAGGTCATTTATTTTTCATGGCAAAGCTGGGTTTCTTTGGCGGCGGTTGCGGCGGTGATTTTGGCCGTCGAATATGCCGGGGCTGTTTTTATAGAGCGTAAACTTCCGCAGCTGACGGCGCACAAGTGGGGCCGTAAGTTGGTCATTTTTTATTTTGTATCGACGGTTGCACTGCATGTCATTCATATTTACGCCGCGGCCATGTTTTATTCGCCGATTACGCGGCTTGATTCGGTTTTGCCGTTTTCGGCGTGCGCCGAAGCCCAGACGGTTTTGGCTAAATATCATTTGTTGAACGTGGCCGAGTATCGTAAGCGTGAAGATATGAGTACGCCGACGGATAACGGCTTTTTTCGTTATCCGCTTGAACCGCTGAAATGTGTCGCGCCCAAAAAGAAATTCAACGTTTTGTGGATTCTAAGCGACGCGCTTCGGGCTGATGTTGTGACAAAGAAAATCATGCCCCATGTTTACAACTTAAGTAAAAAATCGGTGGATTTTCTAAATCATTACAGTAACAGCAATTGCACTCGATATGGTTTGTTTGCCATGTTTTACGGAATTCCGGGCACATACTTTAAAAATGCGATGAGCGAACACGTGCGTCCGGTGATGATGCAAGAATTTGCGAATGAAGGTTATAAGTTCGGGATATACGGCAGCGCCCCGCTCACCATGCCGCAATTCGATCAAACCGTGTTTCTCGATGTTCCGCATTTGCGACTTATGTCAAAAGCGCACCGCGCGTTCAATCGTGATCGCGAAATCACCCGTGACTGGATTAAATTTGTCGCCAAATGGCGTGGCGAAAATGCCAAACTCCCGCGCGGTAAGAAGCGGCCTTTTTTTGGTTTTCTGTTTTACGATTCAACCCACGGCTATAGTTCGCCGCCAAATTTTCCGCACCCGTTTATGCCGGATTGGGCGTCAAAAAATTATATGGCGCTCACGATCAACACCAATCCAACGCCGGTGTTTAATAGTTACAAAAATTCGGCATTTTTTGTCGATCATCTGATTGGCAAAGTTTTAAAGGACATGCGCAAACAGGGTTTAATGAAAAATACAATCATTCTTGTTTCGTCCGATCACGCGCAGGAGTTCAACGATAATCATCTCGATTTTTGGGGCCACAATTCGGACTATTCTCCGGCGCAAACGCACATACCGCTTGTACTTTATTGGCCGGGCCGCAAACCGCAAAAAATCACCTACCGTACGCAGCACTTCGATTTGCCTCCGACATTTCTTCGTCATGTATTGGGCTGCAAGACGACACCAATTAGAGAATACTCGAGCGGGCAAGATTTATTTGCGGGCGTGAAGATCCCATGGGTTCTGATGGATCGCGAGTATGATTATGCCATCTCAGAAACCTTCAAAAACAAAATCATTTTAATGAGCCCGGACGGAAATTATCGGGAAGTCACACAGCACTAAAAACCCATCCATCATCCGCATATCAACGTGTCTCTTGTCGTGCGCGCGCTGAAACCCATCCGAAGATTTTATCATTAAACTTTTATGGTTGATAGCAGCATCGGTAGGCTAAAGCGTCAGGGCCATTAATGTATTGCTGCCAGACCTCATAGCCTGTGCACGTGTGCGGTCCTGTGTTGCCACCCGTATTAGGTTCGCCTCCGCCCATCTTGACCGCACCATAAAACCAAAATGACCCGTTATTATTATATGCGAATTGGTTCACCCACTCCGAACCGGATTCCTCGCCAAGGCCTAGTT
>JAJYHS010000247.1 GCA_021784635.1 bacterium | reverse complement strand
CATGGGGTTGTCTTCTCCCATAGGTGTCGTATTGACGAGCACACCGTGAATTCCAGGAAGTAAAATCAAACCTTCTTTAGGAACCACGCGAAATACGGCGCCAAGATGACTGCGCTTGAGTTCGTTCACAAGCAATTGAACTTGATTTAAGTCAAGTGTAGAAACCGAAAAATCTTTAAACCCGTGCAGAAACAATCCTGTTATCGCGACCCGGGCCGCAGCGCCCGCGCCTACGACAAGTACGTCACTATCGAGATCAAGGCGTTCACCGACTTTGGCTAAAACCCGTGAAAATCCTTCGACTGCGTTCGACTTTAACCACCATTGCCCATCGATGCTAACAATCGCGTCAGCCGCCTTAATCTTATCAACAATCACCGGGTGATTTTCAAACATCGGAATAACGACTTCACCCAAACCGCGACCGACGCGAATTCCATTATAATTCTTAAGCCACTCCGGCAGTTTTGACTTGAATTCATCGACTGTCGTCTGAATAAATTCCACTTCGTTTTGAAAACCATTGTTGTTTAAAAATTCGCTTAACAATTGGTAGCGTGGTTTGTTGTTTTCTAGACCTATCTCAACCCATTTAAACATTTTGCAACTCAAAAAAAGTGCGGGCGGCGTGGACGTCGTGTGCGATCTGTTCCATTAACGCATGTGCGGACTCGAATTTCAATTCGTCACGCAGACGCTTTAAAAATTCAAGACACACGCGCCGCCCTTCAACGTTTAGCGGACGCTCTAACACATGGCACTCAACTGTCACAGCATAAGAATCATGAAAAGTCGGTTTTCTGCCAATATTCGTTACCGAGGGCAAGCCGTCAGAACTCGAAATAATTTCGCCATCGTGCTCTGAATAAAGTCGCGTGATATAAACACCGTTTTTGGGCAGCAATTCGGCATCCGTCTGAATGTTGGCCGTTCGAAAACCCAGAGTTTTACCACGGCCTTCGCCTGGCACAACATGACCGCAAATAAAGTAGGGCCGACTGAGAAATACACAAGCCTTTTCAACATCGCCTGTTCGCAAGCTTTCGCGAATGCGTGATGACGATACAATTTCGCCATCTTTGAGGAGCGGCTCTAACTGTTCAACAAGGACTTCGCCATGACCGTAACGCTTCCGATTCTTAGCCCACTCCTGTAAAGTCTGAAACGTCCCTGATCTGTCTTTGCCAAACGCAAAATCGTATCCGACCACAACACCGGCAAGATCAACGTGAGCGGCCAATAAATTTAAAAATTCTTCGGGACGCAATTTGGCGAATTGTTCGTTAAAAGGCTCGATAATGAGCCAGTCGATCTGATATTCGGCAAGGACCCGGGTAAAATCTTGTAAATCTAGGATTCGGGGAATTTCGGGTCCTGTAATTGCACCCATTGCGCGCAAAACTTTTGAGGGGTGTGGTTCAAAGGTGAAAACGGCTGTTTGTGATTGAGTTTGTTTCGCTATAGCCTGCACACGCTTAATCAAAGCTTGATGACCCAAATGAACACCGTCAAAATTGCCAAGCGTAAGAACAACGCGTGGGCGTAGACGCGCAAAATTTGGCTCACTGGCAAAATCTTTCAGTCCGTTTACTATCGTCATTGCGCATACCTTCTCGTTTGCAAATTAACAGTGGAACACATTGAAATCTCGGCATTTTTTTGATACGTTGCGTTACTTATGCGCAGACTTCGCCTTTACTTCATTTTGCTTACGCGACGACTTTGGCGTCGACGTGGTTTGTGGCTCCGCGCGCTCATGGGGTGCGTACTCGGAATTGGACTTCTCACTATAGATCGCCAATCCGGTTACGATTTACGCTTTCGCTTGCGAGGTAAGCAATCCGTCGACTCCAGCATCGTTATTTTGGCGATCGATAATTCAGCTTGGCGCTCGTGGCAACATTTATCGAAAACGGCTCCCATTGGGGATATGTACCGTAACCCGAAAGCATGGAAGCAAATTTTGGATCAACTTGTTTCGGAGCGGCCGCTTGCTGTAGGAGTCACCACATACTTTGCACCAAATGTTTCGTCTGAAACCAATTCTCCGCTCCCGTCTGTATTCTCGAATTGGCGTATCATCTGGGCCGCGCAACTTACCGAAGGCGGTCACGTTTGGCTCCCGCCGTTTGCCTCACCGGTGAGGCGAAATTTTGGGCTTGTCCACTTCGTGCGTGATCGCGACGGAGTGATTCGGCGCTTCGGTACAGCATCCGAACGCGTGCCTAACATCGCGGTGCTCATGGCACGACGATTGCCCAACGTCAAAATTTCAAGTTTTAATATTTTGAAATCGAAGGAGCCCATAATCAATTATCGCGGCGATGCGGGCACGTTTGCTCACATCGGACTCACGAAATTTTTAAATCACGATTACCCGCAAAATTTCTTTAAACATAAACTCGTCATAATCGGCACCCCCGATCTTTCGGGAGCGGAACTTCACACTCCTCTCGGCCAAATGTCTACCGCTGAAATACTTGCGAACATAATCGATAACATCCATTACGATCGCTGGATTAAAAGACCTCCGTTTGCTGTTTTGGCTCTTTTTATTATTTTATTGGTGATGTTTTCGGCCTGGTTAACGTCGCGCTATCCGCAATTTTTGGCTTTTTTTATATTGATTTGGCTAAACATTTTTTATGTAACGTTTTCTCTGTGGTTATTTGACGTGCACTACCTTTGGCTGCCAATTTTACCGGCGGTGGCGGCCACATTCGGAACGTACGTCATATTTTTAAGCTTTCAGCTCACGCTCAAAGATTATCTGACCCAACAACTTGAAAACGAACACCAATTTCTACTTGGAGTGGAGCAGCTCAAAAACAATTTTTTAAGTTTAATATCGCACGACCTGCGTACGCCGATTGCTAAAATACAAGCGATCTGCGACCGGTTACTTGCTGAAAATCCGCAAATTGCCGTCGCACCTGATTTGGCGTCACTTCGAGAAGTGGCGACCGAACTCAATCGTTATATCGGTACGATCATCCAAATAACACGGGTCGAATCGAAGGACTTTCGCATTAACAAAGACGCTACGGACATTAACGAACTCATCGTACGAGCAAAAACGAGCGTGGAACCATTAGCCGCACAAAAGAAAATTCATATTGAAACGAATCTTGAGCCCATGTTTTTAATCGAGGTCGATGCTGTTTTAATACACGAAGTAATCTTAAATCTCATCGAAAACGCTATTAAATACACTCCAGAAGGCGGCCGAGTGGGCGTTTCATCGCAAGAGGTTGATGGTCGTGTGATCGTTATGGTAGAAGATAGCGGAGTGGGTATACCCGAAACCGAACAAGCGCACGTTTTCGAAAAATTTTTTCGAGGCGAGCACGGAAAATCGCATCCCAGAGGTTCGGGCCTTGGGCTCTATCTCGTCAAATATTTTGTTGAGCTGCACGGCGGGCAAATTATCTTGAAGAGCCAAGTTGGCGTTGGTACGAAAATCGGATTTTCATTGCCCATCGATGACCAACCTGAGCCTGAACTCGCGCACGAAGAAGGAGCCACGAATGAGACTCACGCTTAAAGCTCTCATTGTTGATGATGAACCGGAATTGAGAAAATCAGTCGAATCTATTTTGCGGTCTGTTCTATCGGACTATGACTGGACCATTATTGAGGCCGAAAACGGTAAAACGGCGGTCGAGGCGGTGCACGCGCAGTCGTTCGATTTAGTTTTAATGGACGTACGCATGCCGGAGATGAACGGTCTCGATGCCCTTCGCGCCATCAAAGAAATAGATCCGCGAATTTTTGTCGTTATCATGACCGCGCATAGTAATTTACAGGATGCAGTTACGGCTATCAAGTACGGGGCTTTTGACTATACCGAAAAGCCGATCGAACCGGCAAAATTGGTCGATCTCGTTAAACGCGCGATCGAAACAAAAGAAATGGTTTCAAATATTGTGCTCTCGAACCCGATACTTGACGACGACGTTGATTCGAAGTTTGTCGGCGCTTCAGAAAAGATGCGTGAAGTTTTCAACCTCATCGACCGGTTGGCCCACGTCGACACAACCGTTCTCATTCGTGGCGAAAACGGAACCGGAAAAGAACTCGTGGCACGCGCCATTCACCAAAACTCGCCGCAAAAGCACGGTCCGTTTGTAGCGATAAATTGCGGCGCGATTCCCGATACTTTAATGGAGAGCGAGCTCTTCGGCCATGAACGCGGATCGTTTACCGGCGCAATCGAACGAAAAATAGGCAAATTTCAGCTCGCAAACAAAGGAACGCTATTTTTAGACGAAATCGGTGAGTTAAAGCCCGATCTTCAGGTGAAGCTTTTACGCGTATTGCAGGAGCGAAAATTCATGCCCATCGGCTCCAACCGTGAAGTCCGATCGAATGCGCGCATCATTGCCGCGACCAACCGGAATCTTGAAAAAATGATTGAGGATGGAACTTTTCGCGAAGATTTCTTTTATCGCTTGAACGTTATGCCCATTTTCATGCCACCTCTGCGCGAACGGCTGGATGATCTCGGCGATCTTATCCGGTTTTTTATCGGGAAGTTCAATAAAAAGCTGAATCTGTCGATTACGGGCATCACTCCCGAGGCGCTTGATATATTGAGCCGGTATCGTTGGCCCGGTAATATTCGCGAACTTGAAAACGCCATCGAGCGCGCGTTCATTATCGAAAATTCGAATGTGATCACGGTGCGTTCGTTGCCAGAAAAAATCGTTAATGAAATCAAAAATAAATCGACCATCCCCATGTCAGGCAAATACACGGGGCCCCTAAACTATGATTTATTTAAAGAAGCAGCCGAAAAAGAATTTATCGAAAGCGCCTTGAGGGCGAACGACGGTAAAATAAATAAAACGGTCGCACACGCAAATATCCCGAAAAACACACTGTTGCGAAAAATTAAAAAGTACAATATCGACGTCGGCAAATTCTCAAAGTGACAACTGATTCGTAAGTTGTTCAACCGCTTGCATCACCATTTCCGCAGATATGTTTTTCATGCAAGCGTGCGTTCCGATTGGACATTTCATGTGGCCATGACGCCCGCAAGGTCGACAATCAAGATCGGTTTGAATCACCGCTGATTGATCGCTCCACGGCCGATAACCTTGCGCAAGAACGGTCGGGCCAAAAATACCCACAACAGGCCGGCCGGCAACAGCGGCTAAATGCATTGGTCCGCTATCATTTGCCACGACCACCTGTGCTTGGCTCATCAATGCATGCAAGTGCAAAAGATCAAATCGCCCGGCGAGAGACCGTACTTCAACATTCGCCGACCGCATAACGTCGTGATTTACCGAAGCGGAAATACGGTCGCAAATATCGCGCTCATCGCGTGTGCCAACCAAATAGACATTTAAGCCTCGTTCGGCCATCAGTTCTGCCAAACGCCTGTACCCTTCTTCGGTCCAACATTTCGTCGACCATTGACTCGACGGTGCAATCACAGCAAACGGATGAGCGAGTTGATTGTTCACGCTTTCAGCAATTGCCGGATTTGGCGCAACCCGAACATGACATTCATCGGGTATCGGTTTCGGCCATTTCAAAATGCTCGATTTTAACCGTAAATTATTTTGCTCGGTATTTGTGCTCCACTGTTCTACAAGTTCTCGAATATCCGGATCAATAGGCGCTAAGAGCGACAAGACCCGTAGAGCTTCGGGTAAACGCATGTCGCGAGGCACACGCAGGTCGTAAAACGGCCGGTTCCACCATTGATGGTATGATAATTTGTGTTCGGCTTGTACGGTTCGCAGGGCAAGTGCTGTACGCACGGATCGGTGGACCGATATCAAATATCGAATATGATGATGCGCGAGCCGGTCGCGAAATTCCTGAAGGCCCGTAACATTTCGTTTGTCCAGTTCAAGAACATCATCCACTAGATTTAAGCGCGCAAATAAGTCGCCGAAACCCGGGCGGCAGACCAACATGAGCGAACTCTCCGAATCAATTTTCTTTAGACGACGAATAAGAGGAATAGTCAGAAGTAGATCGCCTAAAAATGCAGTTTGAAAGATGATGTTTGTTTGCCCTTGAGCCACTCCGCGCCTCTTACCACTCCAGAGAGAATGGCCTGCACTTCGACGAGATCATAACACATAGGAGATTTGTTACAAGTGCGCGACCAACACGGGGAGCAGCCGGCAAAGCTGAGCACCTTTACCCCGCGATCGTAAAGATCGATTTCGTGTGCGCAAGTCGGCCCAAACCACGCGACAACCCACTTTTTCATGGCTATTGCCATGTGCATGCCCAAACTGTCGCCGGTCACAACAACGTCGCAAGCCGCCACACTCATGAGGCCGTCCCGAAGACCACGCGTCGTCGGGGTTGAAATGACCGGTAAACCAAATGCGATTTGTTCATTTCGAGCTGTGTCTTCCGGGCCCCCAAGTAGAGCTACGCAAAACCCTGCATTTATAAGGTCAATCGCAATTTTTCTTTGTGATTCGACCGGCAGCTTCTTATACGGAATAACGCTGCTGCATCCGGTATTTAGTCCAACGACGATTTGTTCGCTTGGGGCCCACTGCGAACGCCTATTGGCAACTTCACGCCGCTCTTGAGAATCAAGCGGCAGTTCATATTCATCGCGGGCAAAAGTCGTAAGTTCCAGCGCATCCGCGACAAGTTGAGTCTCGGGCAGTAGATTTTCAAAAAACTTCTTCTTATTCGATAATCCGATCTGCCACAAATTATCGGCCGCCGGTGTCGCCGGCACAATAGCACCCGCGCGAGCATCGGCAACGAATCCAAAAATTTGATCGACGTGCGTTTGCGCGATGATGCCGGCCGCGACGAGTGATTTGTCTATACAAAACCCGATGTCGAATTCAAGCGACGAAAGCGCAAGCAGATCTTCACGCGAGGTGGTCATCACCCGATCAATCAGCGGATGACCGCGCAAAAGCGCGTCTGCGGGAGCTTGAGTAACCCACGTCAAATGGCAGGCCGCATATTTGCGCCGAATTGCGCGCAAAAGCGAGGTGGAGCGCACAACAGCGCCGAGCGCACCCAAATGGATTAACAGTACGCGCGTTTTAACTATCTCGCGATGCGGGCACGTTCCCGAGCACACATCGTTTTTACCGCATGGTTTGTAACCGTTAAAATAACGGCAATGAACTTGAGGTTCGAATCGGTCACCCATTATTACAGTGTAGCACGCCCGCAATCGCTAAAGCCAAGCGGCTACTGACCTTTGTCGAGACGGGCCAGCCTACCCATCAGCGAACCAATTTTAATTTTCAACTTGATTTGCACCGGCAGCTTACGCGAATCGTCTGTTAACCAAACGTAGTTGTCGCCGGTCGCTTGAAATTTACCTTTTAAATGAAATGTCGGTTGCACGACAAGCGTATTGAATGTTCCTGCTTCGGTGACCAGTTTCTCACGCCGCAAAACATCGCCGTCAAAAACATAGTTCTTACCGTCGCCGGCCACTCGAAAAGCAATTTTTTTGCCCGGTCGCAGAGTAAAAGTCCGTAAATAATAGATCGCGCTGATGAAATTTTGTGAGTATGAGTCGAGCTTCCATTTTATGTTCTTTTCCTTTTCGTGATCATCGCCGGGATGAATCACTTTCTCCCACTCAGTGGCTTCGTCATCGTTCCAGTCAAAAAAGACTCTCGTTTCTTTTTGCTGGGATGATTCGTTGGCATCCATCGTATACGTAATTGGAGTCAGCGTATCGAAATCAACAAAAGTCTCAGCCCGGTCGTCAACCGAATAGAAAAGCGAAAAAATTTTATTGGATTTTAAACTGACAGCAAAATCATATGCTTTTTTGCCATTTACAGTTTTATAGGGCAGTACCTTAAGTGAAAGTTGACCGGCCACGACGTTGAAATAGCTTACGTTTAAAACAACATCTTCGCCTGGACGAAACGGGTCGACCACCGGGCGCCGGCCGATAAAACCTTCACCGTCCTCTAGTTTTGGTAAATGAACTTCATTTAAATGATATTCTGTGTGCACCACTTTGTGCCTCCGCCAATGATGGTATTGCGTGCGCTCACTCTCACGCGTGCGTTCATGTTCACGATATCGATACAATCCATCGTAGTGATAATGGTGAGGATAATGGCGATATAAACCGCGAAAAAGATGAAAACGATACTGATAATGGGATGGCAAATTTTCTGGTGTCGTTTGAGTTATTGTTTGCGGTTTTGTTTGTTGCCGGTTTCGAACAAATTGTCGTTGGATATGTGATCGGCGCCATTTTTTTGCCCTTCTCGCCCATAATTTGGTCGACTTCTTTACCGGAGTCTTCGTAAATTTGCCCACTCTTACGACGTTCGCAAAGGCCGCGTTGATATCTTTAAATTCACTTTTGTGCATGGGCTTAAGCGACGCACATCCCGTGAGTAGGCCAACGGCCACAATGACCAGTAGACAAAATTTAAAAATGCGCCCTACTGTCGAAATTCCTTCCATCGGCGATGTACCCACATCCATTGTTCAGGATGCTCGCGCACCCATTCTTCAATCTTGTCACAGTAGCGTTGGGTGTTCACCTGGATATTTCGGTCTTTATCACCCGTGTCGACGTAAGGGATTTCGGCCTCGAAAGCAACTGCCGTACGCCCATTCGGCAAACGATACGTCAACGCCGGTATGACCGGTGCGCGCGACCGCTCTACAAGAATCGCCAGTCCCATTGGCGTGCCGGTCTCACGGCCAAAAAACTTTGTTTTGATACCGATGGGTGGCCCCAAAAACTGATCGAGCATAAAACCCACTATTTCGTTTTTCTTGAGTTTCTTCAATATGGTCAGGCTCGACTTGCGATCGGGAATCAAATCGAGACCAAACCGTTGCCGCGTTCGAAACCAAAAATCATTGAGCGCGCGCCATTTGAATTCTTTGGTGATTGACGACAGTCGCATACCGTTCAGCGCGAAGGCAACAGTTGCCCAATCACCATTGCCGATATGTGAGATCAGAAGAAAAGCGCCTTTCCCCCCCTTAACCGCGTTTTGCAAATTTTCGATGCCTTTGACATCGAAATGATCGGCGTAATCATCAAGTTCAGCCGTTGGGAGCCGCAAAAACTCCACAAAGGAGCGACCGAGGTGACACACTGACGCTCGCGCAACTTTGACCCTCCGACTCTCAGGCCAATCTGGAAAACAATGCCGCAAATTATCCAGCGCCACGCGCCGGCGAATGCGAAGGACGTCAAACCAAATGAGTCCAAGAAAATCACCAATCGCCATTTGCGCAAACAGCGGCACGCGGTTGATTATTTGCGAGATCAAATTAATGAACACGCTCGAGAATTTTTTCATATAGCCATTTGACCCTTAAACTTAATTTTGGCCGTAGTTCGGACTTCCAAAAAAAATCCCCGTCTTGCCGGTCTCGTTTCAAAAACTCGCGCAATTTCACGGCGTCTTTTTCGGTCGTCACGACCCGTTTGACCTTGCGATCTCGCGACTCGGACAAAATCTTCTCGAATTCTCCACGCGTGTACCGATGATGGTCGCGAAATTTAAAATGCTTTTTCACATCTAAATTTTTGGCAACAAGGGCCTCAAACGCGGCCGGATTGCCAATGCCCGAAACCAAAGTGACAGGTTCAAATTCGTGCAGTTCTTCGGCGCGTTCGTCATCCAATCGAATCAGCCGGCGAACGTGGTACTCGGATTCTATGACCGGCGTAGAACGGCCGTCTAATATTTCATCGATGAATTCAATTACATTCTGCTTTTGCTCAGGTGACACCAAATTCACTTTATTAAGAATAATGCAGCTTGCGCGTCGCAAAGATTTTATATTTTCACGACCGCGCCCCGCCGGGATCACTGAATAATTTTTAAGCGGCTCCGTACAGTCAATTATGACAATATCGATGTCGCGATGGAGCCGCCGGTGTTGAAATGCATCATCGGCAAAAATCAAGCGTACGTCAGGATGGGCATTTAAAAGTTCGCGCGTGACGGCCATGCGCTTACTCCCAACGTAAATCGGAACACCCGAAAATAAATTAGCCATCATCGTGGGTTCGTCACCGTACTCAGCCGGATTGGCACCTGGTTTTACGCGCGCAATCTTAGTTTCAAATTCGCCTTTATATCCGCGCGAAATCACAGCCGGACTCAGGTGATTTTCAACGGCCCATCGCAACAGCTCACAAACAATAGGTGTTTTACCGGTCCCGCCTAAAGTGAGATTACCGACGCTAACAACTGTGACGCCGGCATCTTGGGCCCGGAAAATCTTGCGGTCATAAAGCCAATTGCGAATATTCATCACCGACGAGTAAAGCGCGCTCAGAGGACATGCCAACAATCTAAGCAAGGTACTGATCGAGAATATGGGCGACGCGTGCCGTGGCACCTTTGTCTCCAAGTAGCTCCTTCGTTCGGCCAAGCTCTTGCGAAACTTGCCGGTAATGAATTTCATCGTACAACAGCGCAGTCAATTCGCTTTTTAAGCGTTCAGGATTCGCTTGCTCTTGAAATAACTCTGGAACCGCCGCCTTGCCAAGAATCAAATTAATTAATCCGAAAAATGCCGTACCCTTTACAAACCGTCTTGCAACCCACGCCGTGACCCGGTTCATTTTATACATAACCACCATAGGCCGCTTCATCAGCCCCACAACTAGCGTGGCCGTCCCAGATGCACACAGTACAACATCGGTTAAACGAACCATGCGCAATGGCTCGTCCTTCATAAAGATCAATGGAATGCCGATTGCCGGCATAAAAACCTTCATATCTTCAACCGATACGGTCGGGGCCAGCAACAGTGCGAATTTCAGCGCCGGATCATCTCGGTGCAAGAGTTCCGCGGTCTTTAGTTGCGTGGCCAAATGATGTTGGAGTTCGGACGGCCGGCTCCCAGGCATCAGCCCGACAACCTTTTCCGTATCAGAAATTCCGTATTTGTTTCGCCACCTCTTGCGTTCCTCAGAATCCAGCAAATCCGGCGATATTTCATCGAGGAGCGGATGCCCAACGAACTCGACGTCCATGCCGTGCTCTTTGAAAAACGGCTTTTCAAAGGGCAAAATGACGAGCATTTGGTCAACGCATTTTTTGATTTGTTCGACTCGTGACGTGCGCCAAGCCCAAACTTGGGGCGAGATATAATAGACGATGCGAAATCCGCACGATTTGAGTTTTTTCGCGAGTCGCAAATTAAACCCGGGATAATCGAGAAGCAATACGAATTTCGGTTGCCGCTTTTTCGCCGCCTCAATGAGGCGCCAAAATACTTGGCGAATATCCCCGAAATGTTTGAGTACTTCGGTGAGACCGACGACCGCCATTTCTTCGGAGCGGCCAATCGCTTCAAACCCAAGCCGTTCCATTTCACGGCTACCAACGCCAAAAGCGCGAACTTTACGGTCTTGTTTCTGCCAATATTCAAGCAGCCTTTGTGCGTACAGGCAGCTCGATGCTTCGGCGGCAACGATCATAACCTCAATGGTGTCGTTTTTCGATTGTGCCAATGATTTGCTCCGCCAGCCGAAGCGCGCGCAGGCCGTCTTCACCAGTCACGACACACGGTTTGTTTAATAAACAAGAATCAATAAAGGATTGGGTTTCAGCAAGCAACGCATCGCCTTTTTCAAGACTCCAAGAATCCATATCTATGGGAGGCGCCCCCTCACCATTCCACTCACCGGTCTTAGTGAAAAGGCGGACCTCGCCTGAACCAAAATCCATCGTCAGATATTGCGAATCTTGAAACACACGAAATTTTCTCTGGCTGTTGAGGCTGATTCGTGATGCCGTGACGTTGGCAACCGCTCCCGATGCAAATTCAATTCTGGCGTTTGCGATATCTTGAGTATGCGTAATGACCGGCGTACCAACGGCCGCGACTGAAACCGGCTCACTTTTTGTTAGATGCAAAATCATGTCTAGATCATGAATCATAAGATCCAGTACAACATTCACGTCAACTCCGCGCGGTTTAAACGGAGCGAGGCGATGACATTCGATAAACAATGGCTTATTCAGTTTTGCCTCAGCCGACTGTAAGGCGGGGTTAAATCTCTCCACATGCCCCACTTGAAGTTTCAAATTCTTTTTCGCCGCAAGTTCGCACAAGCTTTCGGCCTCACGGCTTGTTGTGGTAATCGGCTTTTCAACATGAACATGAATACCGTTTTCAAGCAGCATCTTTGCGATTTCAAAATGCGACGACGTAGTTGACGCAACCGTCACCGCATCCACTTGACCGATAAGATCTTCAAGCTTTGAAAATGCCGAAACACTTAGTTCGCGCGCCACTTCATCAGCGCGGGCCGGATTCGAGTCATATACACCCATTAGTTTGCAACGATCGATCAACTTATATTTTTGCGCGTGAAAGCGGCCGAGGTAGCCTACGCCGACCACTGCTGTTCGCAACTTCGAAGTCATCGCGCCACCCCGAATTTTGAGTTCTCTATGAAATTAATCAGATGCCGGATGTGGTCGCTTGCTTTGCACTCGCTCGTAATTTTCTGCAAAGATTCTTCTATAGTGCGGTCGCCCATAACTATAAATCGAATGGCACGCGCAATATTTTCGATTTCATCCTTTGAGTACCCGGCCCGTTGCAAACCAATTTTATTTGTAGCACGGCATCGGGCCATTTCACTGCCTTCAGCAATTGTATAAGGCAACACGTCCTTTCGGATATGACTGGCGCCGCCCACATAGGCAAACCGGCCAACACGTGCAAACTGAACAATCCCGCACATTCCGCCGATATGCACGTGTTCTTCAACCGTCACGTGACCGGCAAACTGACAGCCATTTGCAACAACGACATGATCGCCAATTTGACAATCGTGCGCCACGTGAACGTAAGACATGAGCATACAGTGGTTGCCGATTCGCGTAACCCCGCCGCCTTTCACCGTCCCACAGTTGATGGTTACAAATTCTCGAAAAATGTTGTGATTACCAATTTCAAGTTTCGTCGGGTCGCTTTTATAAGACAAATCTTGCGGTGGCCCCCCAACCATCGCCCCCGGCAAAAAATTATTATTTTCACCGATACTCACTACGGTTGAACTTGAACCAATTGTGACATGAGAATTTATAACGGTATTTTTGCCGATGCGGACGCGTCCTTTCACAACGGAATAAGGACCAATAACTACACCCGAATCGAGCTCAACATCATTTTCAACGACCGCGGTGGGATGAATAGAAGTCGTCGTGCTCATTGTTCCTTCCCCTCAAATCGAACGGTGGCCAAAATTTCGGTTTCGGCAATCAACGTTTCGCCGACGCGGGAGCAAACTTTGCACGCAAAAAAGTGCCCGCGATCTTTGACCACTTCAGCATCAATAATCAACTGGTCGCCCGGTATTACAGGAGCGTGAAACCGAACTTCACCAATCCGAGCGATGGCCACTTCAACTTGCGGGTCATCCGGCCGACGGCACGCAATTGCTCCCGCCTGCGCCATCGCTTCGAGTATCAATACCCCCGGCATTACCGGACGGTTCGGAAAGTGACCCGCAAAAAACCACTCATTGAACGTGACGTTTTTTACGGCCTGCACGCGGCGTCCAACCCGCTTATCTCCGCCAGGGTCTTGAACATCTAAAACCCTATCGATCAGCACAAACGGATGCCGATGCGGAAGCATCCGTAAAATGTCATCTATAAGAATAGCCTCAGTGTTTTTTCTCAAGGGCTTTTATCACTTTATTCGTAATATCAATTCGGCTGGAAGCCCAAACTAAGTCTTGGTCGTCCTTATGAAAAATCGCCGTGTATCCGCCTTTTCTCGCAATCTCGTCAATGACTTTGCCGAGACGCTTAAGAAGCGGTTTTGACAACTCCTGATCACGCTTGGCGAGCGCTTTCAGGTTTTGATCACGAAGTTCAAAAAACTGCATTTTTGCTTTTTCGATTTTTTGTTCTTGTTGCGCGCGAGCTTGGTCCGATAGCAGGAGATTTCTTTTCTCAAAATTCTTTTCCATATCGACTATAGCATCTTTGCGTTTTTCGAGCTCCGCTTTGCGCCTTTGAAAATCAGCGTCCAATTCTTTTTTTATCCGCTGGCCTTCTTTAGTCGCTTGAATGGCACGCGGGATATCCACCACGCCTATTTTTTCATCGGCCAAAGCCTTAGGTGAAAAACTCACAACCAAAACTGTTGTTGCCAATATAGCAGCCAGGGCAATGCCACCCAAACGAGTTAAACCGAATTTCATAATTTTTAGCTCCTTTTTGTGCTAGCCGCACACTTATTGGGGGATCTTACTCGTAAGATTTGCGCTGAATCAACAAAAATGGTGACCGATTTAAAACGGTGACCCGATCGCAAACTGAAAGTCCACGGGCTTTTCACCGTAAATGGCTTGGCGGTCAAACGGCAAACCAAACTCAAAACGCAGCGGTCCAATAGGCGAAAACCACCTGAAGCCAAATCCCCAATCGCTCCTAAATTCGCTTAAAATCAAGCTATCATCGGCATAGCCCACATCGTAAAATACAACTCCCTTGACGGCTGCCTCCGGGATCAACGGAAACTCAAACTCCAAATTGTAGTAGAGTTCTTGCGTGCCACCGAATGGTTTAAACGCTAACAGATACGCATTAGGTGAACCTGCCAGTTGATCGAATGCCACTTGTGAAAACTTTTTTCTGCCGATGGTAAACCAGTCGAAGCCGCGTAAAGTATTCGGACCACCTAACAAAAATAATTGGTTAAACGGTGGTGGCTCGCCGGATTTGTCTGAAGTAATAATTCCGTACACAAGATTATTGCGCCAAATGATCTGCTTATACACCGGGAGTGGATGAAAATACCGGGCGTTAGCTATTGCCTTTGTATAGAACAAATCGCCACCGAGTCCGGAGTATTCAACGTTCAACGAATCGTACATCCCCCGACTCGGTTCGAAACGGTCGTTACGAGTGTCGTATGCAAGCCCTGCAGTTAGGATACTTGCAATCCCGTTCGTGGTCGACGTCGGGAACAATGTCGGATCGCCCGAAGATGTCAGTTGAATATTCGTGCGTTCGACCTTGTAACCGATTGTACCGCGCAAATACTGCGCAAGAGGATGCCCAACAGTAAAACCAACCCCGCGCTCGTTGTCGATGTACTCTAAATAATACATGTCGGTGTAAAAAATGTGAGTCCCGAGCAACAAATGGGTGTCCATAAAATAAGGGTTTGTAAAACTAAAATCGAAAATCTTCTCGTAGGAGCTGAGATTAACCGACAAGCCCAAAGTGTCGCCAAGGCCGAACAAGTTGATTTGCTGGATTTGCCCATTCAACAAAAACCCGCCAAAACTCGAATACCCGGCCCCAAGCTGAATCTGCCCCGTGTTGCGCTCTTTGACATGGACGTCGATATCCATAATGTTGGGGTGACCCGGCGGAGTGTGGGTATCGAAAGTCACGCTGCTGAAATAACCAAGACGTTTAATGTTCGCCAGCGATTCTCGTCTTTTTGTTTCGTTATACAATTCACCTTCGTAAATTCTCATTTCACGTCGAATGACTTTATCACGCGTTTTTGTATTGCCGATGATATTAATCTTACCGATATAAACCTTCGGCCCCTTGTCGATGTTAAACGTGATATCGACCCGCCGTTGTTTTACACGCGCACGCGTCTGCGGAATAATGTTGGCGTACGCATAACCCAAATCACCGTATTTCGCTTGAAGAGCCCGCAAGTCTTGCTGCAAAGTTTGATAAACAAAAATATGCCCGCTTTTTGTGTGAATCGACTTGTAGAGTTCCCTGTCGGGGAACAGCAAATCGCCGGTAAAATTGACCTCGCCGACTCTGAACTTAGGACCTTCATGAACGCGTATTGTAATATAAATATATTTCTTATCCGGCGTGACGTAAACCTGCGGCCGGTCAATATGGGCTTGGATATACCCTTTGTTATAATACACCAGGTAATAGAGTAACTGGATGTCACGATTAAATGTGTCTTGCTTAAATGAACCAGATCCCGAAATAAAACTGAAAAATCCGCCAACTTTCGTTTGCATGACGTTTCTCAATTCATTCGACGATATGTGTTTATTACCAATAAATCGAATTTTTGCGACTTTGACTTTTCGATTTTCAACGATATGAAAAGTGAGAGTGGCGGTATTGTCTTTACCAGGCGTTGCTTCAGCCGTGACTTTTGCTAAGAAAAAGCCCTTATTTTCGTAAAGTTGCTGCAACTTTTTAACCGCGGTACGCACCTTAGCCATATCGAGAATTTCATAAGCCTTGAGATCAATGGCGCTTTTCAAGTCACTTGTGTCAACGGCATCGTTACCTTCGAATACAATTTTCGAAATCGTCGGCTTCTCTTTGACATAATAGGTTAGAATCGCCGTGCCGTTTATAATCTTCTCGCCTACTTCGATATCGATAAAAAATCCGGTCGCAAATATATGTTCGATATCCTGGCGAATTTGTTTGCGGTTAACCCGGTCCCCCACTTTCGAGCCAATTTGAGCGCGAATTGCCGAAGCTTCAATTTTACGGTTACCAACAATGACGATTTTTTGAATGATCGGCTGGAGCGGCTTTGCTCGGTACCGTGCCGCATAGGATTTGGCATTAAAACCCAGCAATACGCACGCCAGCACAACAGCTAAAATGATTAACGCGCTAAAATTGGACTGACGGTCGTTCGAGATGTGCAAGCTTGCAGTTCCCCTGGCCCTACTAATTTGACTAACAAAAACCTATCCAACAAAGCGCGATTGACGATTGAAGTCAATTCCAATGACCATCTTTTAGAACCATTCTCCGCGGAAACCGCGACGCAAAGTTCACGTCGTGAGTAACAACCACCAGTGTGAGGCCAAACTTCAGGCGAAATTGAAAAAATAGCTCCTGAATCTGTTCGCTGTTTTGCGTATCGAGGTTGCCCGTCGGCTCATCCGCCAACAGAATCTTGGGTCGTTGAACCAGGGCCCGAGCCACAGCGATGCGTTGTTGCTCACCTCCGCTGAGCTCTGACGGGAAGTGGTCGCTCCGGTCTTCTAATCCCAATAGTTGCAAAAGCTCCAAGGCGTGCTCACGCGCTTTCGACTCGGATTGGCCCGCAAAGCGTGCCGGCAGCATCACATTCTCTAGTGCTGAAAATTCTGAAAGAAGATGATGAAACTGGAAAACAAAACCAATTTCTTGATTACGAAAACGCGCTAAATGCTCGTCCGGCTCCTTGGCCATGTCCTTACCGTTGAACAAGACACGGCCTTCAGTGGGGCGATCGAGCGTGCCTAAAATATGTAAAAGCGTACTTTTACCCGCACCCGAAGCTCCCAAAATACAAACCGCCTGGCCCGCATAAACGTCGAAATCAATTTGCTGCAAAACTTCGAGTTTCGAATCCCCGCGTTCATAAATTTTGCTGACCTTGTCGAGACGCAAAAGTGGTTCACTCATAGCGTAGACCTTCTACTGGATTCAATTTTGCTCCTCGTCGCGCCGGCGCAAGAGTCGCCACGTAACAAATGACCAGCGTCACCAAAAGAATCACCGCCATGTCCGTTTTGCGGATCTGCAAAACGACGTGATCGAGCTTATAAACTTTGCCCGGAAAAAGTCCATAAACTGTTTCAAGCTTTAGAAAAATGCGGCAGCCGATCCAACCCAAAAGAACGCCGAAGGCCGAGCCTGCGGCCCCGATCACAAGCCCCTGCGTCGTAAACAATTGACGGACAAATTTTTTACTTACTCCCATAGCCCGCAAAATACTCATTTGCGAATAACGCCGTACAACAGTGAGATACAGCGTGCTCGCCACATTGAACGCAGCGGCAATCTCCATGAGTAAAACAATAATGAAAATAACGACCTTTTCATATTGCACAGCTTCAAATAAATTGCGGTTGGGGTCGCGCCAAGAGCGAACCCAGTAATTTGGACCCAATTGATCTTCTAGCGCCGTCGCGGCCGGTATGGCATCGCGAGCATGGGCCAAACGAATTCGCCAGCCAGAGATTCTCCCCGGCATATCCGAAAAATTTTGGGCTGATCGCAAATCCGTAACAATATAGCGGTCGTCAAAATCGGAACGCCCCAGGCCGAGAACGCCACGCACAACAAACTTTTGCACTTTAGGCGTGAAACTCGCAGTCCCGTATCCGGTGGATATGGGCACAACTAGATTGAAAATCTCGCCAATTTTCAATGCAAATTTGCGCGCAATCCCTTTGCCGATAATCGCCGCGGGGATCCGCTTGCCGTTGGCCTGCTCATCCGCCAAATCGAAACGACCACGAATAATTCGCTTTTGAATGGCAATGACTTTAGCAGATGTTTTTGGATCAACCCCTTCAAGCAAAATTCCCGAAAGTTTTTTGTTGTGAACAATCAGCCCCTCGACCATCAAAAACGGCGTCGAAGCTTTGTACGCTGGTAAATACGATTTTATTTTTTTTAAAACTTGCCGCTCCTGGGAGGGGCGCGCGAAACCGCCGCGCCGAACGATCATCAAATGCCCCTCCATATCAACGAGCGTATCTCGCAGAGTCGTTTCATAACCGCTCACAACCGCCATCGAGATCATAAGTGCTGCGACGCCGAGAGCGATACCTGTTACCGCCAATATAATATTGGGATTTAAAAACCGGCGCCCTTCGCGCAGATAACGCCAAACCATCCATATTCTCAGCCGAGTCGTACTTTTCACTTATCCGCCTTAACCGTCGAGGGTGACTGCGTTTTCACCTGCGACTTAAGAAATTCTTCAATTACCGGGTCCAGATCGCCGTCAAGAACTTGGCTCGGTTGACCAGACTCCCAAGACGTGCGGTGATCTTTAACCATTTGATACGGATGCAATACGTAGGAACGAATTTGACTGCCCCATTCGTTGGCTTTTTTCTGCGCGTCGATTTCTTCTTTTTCTTTGAGCAGTTTTTTTGATTCGATTTCGTAAAGTGCCGCTTTGAGCATTTTCATGGCACGATTGCGATTGGCGATCTGACTCCGCTCATTTTGACAAGCGATGACGATTCCAGTCGGAATATGGGTGATCCGAACCGCCGAATCGGTTCGGTTCACGTGCTGTCCGCCGGCTCCGCTGGAACGATACGTGTCGACTCTCAAGTCTTCGTCTCGAATCACAACTTCGACTTCGTCGTCCACTTCAGGCCACACCATAACCGAGGCAAAACTTGTGTGTCGTCTGGCATTTGCGTCAAATGGACTAATTCGGACAAGACGATGCACACCATTTTCGGCTTTGAGATAACCGTATGCGAACGGTCCTTGAATATTGAGCGTCGCCGATTTGATCCCCGCTTCTTCGCCATAGTTAATCGACATGACTTCGACGCGAAAACCTTTGCGTTCGGCATAGCGCGTGTACATTCTAAGCAGCATTTCAGCCCAATCCTGCGCTTCGGTACCGCCCGCTCCCGAATTAACGGCAAGGTAGGCATTCAACGGGTCAAGCCGGTTACTCAAAAGACTTTTGATTTCAAGATCGCCAATTGTGCTCGACATTTTTTGGCATTCGCTTTTGAGCTCCTGAAAAAGTTCATCGTCTTGGCTGTCTTGAACCATTTCAAGCATAACAGTTGCGTCTTCGTGGCGTTTTCGAAGCCCCTCGTAATCTTCAATCGATTTTTCGAGAATAGATTTTTCTTGGTTAATTTTCTGCATTTCGCGATGGTCATTCCAAATCGCGGGATTTTGTGCCTGATTATCTAGCTCTTCGATGCGCTTACGCTTGTGATCGATGTCAAAGATACCTCCTGAGGTCGCTCACTTTTTCGGCAATTGTGGCGAGACGGCCTTTGACGTCTGAGAGTTCAGTGGCGATGGACATTCTTTGCGTTCCTTTTATTTGTGCGGAGGCGTTAGCTGCTCAAAAATCCGATCTTGCAAACGATACATAACCCGTGCCTGCTTGTCACTTTTTTCATGTTCATATCCGAGGAGATGCAAAATCCCGTGGATCAACATGTAGAGAAGTTCATCCCGATAACTCAGGCCGTGTTCGAACGCTTGCTTGCGAATGACTTGCGGGCAAAATACAAGCTCTCCCAAGCTGTCGGGCTCGACGGGAGCAAAACTCAAAACATCGGTCGCCCGTTCTTTATCGCGAAATTTT
>JAJYHS010000094.1 GCA_021784635.1 bacterium | reverse complement strand
ATCCCGAACAGCGTCGGGATCATAATCAGAAGTCTTCGAACAATATATTTCCACATAAAACAAACCTTACGGAGCCACTTTTTCGTTCGCCCACCATGTCCCAGTGCCGATATCGTATTTATAAGTCGGCCGTAGCATATGCATTTTGCTGTCATACGCGTAGAGACTGTATTTCGGACTCCACAAGAAAATGTACGGGTAATCGTTTCGAATAAGAGAATAAATCTCATGCATCATTGGTTCACGCGTTCTCAGATTTAAATCCTCACGAGCCTCATTGATCAACCGATCAACCTTCGGATTCGAATATCCGATAAAGTTAGACCCGCCGTTGACGTGGCTGCTCGATGCCCAAATTTGCTTCGGGTCATTGTAAACAACACCACCCCAGGCCATAGCAACCGCTTGAAATTTGCCCTCATTGATATCTGTTTCAAGCGAATTCCAGTCGACCTGTTTGATGATTAGCTGAATTCCGTTTTTACGTAGTTCTTGCTGATAAAAAGTCAAAATTTTCGCCCATGGCCCGCCGCCATTTATAACTGAAAAACGAAAGTCCACCCGATGGCCGTTGATCATTTTATCAAGAACACCGTCGTGATTTGTATCCGCCCACCCCGCTTCTTTTAGAAGTTTACGCGCTAAAGACGGATTATATGCAAAAGGCTTTGCACGAGGGTCGGCGTCAGGGCTCTTGCTATACCACGGCCCTGTCGCGGCCGAATATTTGTTAAAATAAAACTTTTGGATCATAAGCTTGCGATTCAAAAGCACACGCACGTCCTTAAATAAAGGATATGCAAAATTGAGCCCGATAAAACCTTCCGTGTGTGGTATTGAATTTTCAACCTGCCTTTTAAAAACTTTTTTACCCCAAGGGTAACCCGAAGTCTTTTTCACAAATTGCTCGGGGGTCAGCCCAAGAAAACTGAGATCCCCGCGTTCGAGCGCCTCGAGTTGAGCGGTTTGATTGGTTATCACTCTGAAAATAATTTTTTTAAATTTATAAAACCCGCGATTTTGCGGTGTTTTAAACCCCCACCAATTATTGTTTCGAACAAGTACGATTTCTTGGCCTTGATTAAACTTGGCAAGTTTATACGGACCGGATCCGACGATTTGCCTGGACATATTTTTTTTCGGGTTGCCGTAAACCGATTTTGGCAAAATATCCATTGTCGCGATGGTATCGAGGTTTAGAAAATATTTTCTCTTAACATAAAAACGAACTTCGTACGGTCCAAGAACTTTCGCGCTGGCGATATTTTGAAAATATACTTCGTTAACAGCGTCCGCGAGCTTGGGGTTGTTAAAGGCGTCGAAACTAAATTTGACGTCAGAAGCCGTAACCGGCTCTCCGTCCGTAAATTTAGCGTCTTTTCGAAGCCAAAAGGTATAATATTTCCCGTTAGGAGCAACCGACCATCGAACGGCCAAACTTGGTTCATATTGATAGTTTTGAATGTTGTGTTGCAATAGCGTGTCGAAACAATAACTTTGAACGGCAGCCCCATAGGCATCTGTCGATTTTAACGGATTTAACGAATCCGGCTCGGCATCAAGGGTCGTAGAAAAAGTCCCACCAACCGGCGCATTCGGATTGCCAATTACATCCTCTGACGGCCGCATTTGGTGGTGGCCAACAAAATGGCCGCGTAAGTGTTTTGGAGCAGCCAATGCATTCGGCACGAACAAAAAACAAAAAAGGCCCGCGATTACGGCGCTAAATTGCAACATTTTACCCCTCGAATTCCTCATAACTTTCCCCCAACAGTTTGAATCGCTCCCTCACGACTTGCGTCTTCGGGCTCCCTCACGACTTGCGTCTTCGGGTTGCAGTTTCAATGACTCTCTATTAAAACCTCTGGCCATGACGAAGCAAAGAAAATCCGACGGAATATTTGGCCTTTGTGCCGATTATGATTCTTCACTTATTATCCTGATGCCCGTGCCATGGGAGGTTACAACATCGTATGGCAGTGGCACAAGTCGCGGGCCAGAAGCTATTTATAGCGCAAGTCCACAAGTTGATCTTTATGACCCGCGCTTTAGCAATGATGCCGCCGACGCTTTTACCGCTGGTTTTTTTTGGGATAACCACTTTGACTCGAAAGCGCTTTATGAACAGAGTGAGCGCCTCAAACCGCTGGCGCAGCAGGTGATTCAAGAATGGGACGATAATGGCGCGATCACTTCTCGCGAAGCGATCAATAATTTAGAAACAGTAAATTCAGGTTGCGCTCAAATGGTCGCTACCGTTTATACACGCACGAAAGAAATTCTAGAGCAAGACAAGGTGCCCGTAGTAATTGGCGGCGATCACTCAACGCCCTTGGGAGCGATCCGTGCCATATGCGAGACGCACGGAGCCGAAAAAGTGGGAGTTTTACATATTGATGCGCACGCCGATTTGCGGCTTGCGTACCAAGGTTTTCAGTTCTCGCACGCTTCGATTATGCGCAATGTCTGTCAATTGAAAAAACCACCGCAAAAACTGGTGCAAGTTGGCATCCGCGATTATTGCCGCGAAGAAGCCGAATTTATTCGACAACAAACCGAAAGAATTCAAACGTTCTTTGATCAAGAGCTGAAACGTCAACTGTTCACGGGTGAACCTTGGGAATCAATTTGCGAAAAAATTGTGAGCTCTCTACCAAAACTCGTCTACGTATCGTTTGACATCGACGGCCTTTCACCGGAATTTTGCCCGCACACCGGGACACCCGTGCCGGGCGGCTTGAGTTTTGATCAAGCCTCTTATCTGCTTGAAAAAGTGAGCCGCTCTGGCCGAAAAATAGTTGGATTTGATTTAAACGAAGTCGCGCCAGGCCCAAATGATGACGAATGGGATGGTAATGTTGGAGCTCGCCTGCTATTTCAGCTATGCAGCTGGGCGGCTCTTACAAACCAAGTCTAGCGCGCGTAACGTTTCATGACTGATTCGCGAATCTCCGCGCCCTCAATGCTGAGACGCGTCCACGGGATTGCCAATAATCGTTCAGGTTCAATTGGCTCCTCGGTTTCTTCGCAAATGCCATAGGTGCCGTTTTCAATGCGCGATAAGGCCATTTCAATTTCCATGAGTTGGCCACGAAGCCGTTCATTGTTTGAAAGCGCTTCGTTTTCAGCTAGAGCGCGAACTGTTTGATCGCCTTCATCTCCGGCCTTGCCGTCCTCTGAAGAGTGTAAGTCCTCACGAACGTCGCGTACTCTGTTCAGAATGTCGGCCTTAGCTTCAAGTAGCGCTCTTTTGCACTTCTCAACGAGAGATTTTGATAACGCCATTTCGCTTCCCCCCTGTCGCTGATGGCTAGGTACCAATTTTGTAATAGTTCCAATTTGGAACTGAACTATTTACACACAACGCATGATGTAAAGCAAGCAAAAAACTTAAAACATCTTAAAAACTAACTCGCATTATGCGAAGTGGGAGCCAGACCGCGTTATCATTAATCCAATAGGTTGAACCCCAACTCGCTTCAACCTTATACCAATCGCCATTTTCATCGATTTGCTTAAACGGCGTATAGCGGTCCACTTCAACAATATTTGCAAGTTTCGCCTTTCGACTGGGTCCCATTCTGAGAATTGCAGATTGAACGCGAACAGAGAGACACTCCATGTTTTGCGACACATCGCCCATGGGGATCCACTGTATATCTCCATCCATATCTTTTACTTTAAACCATCCCCCTTGCGACGCCAGCTCAACAAGTGGCGTGTATAAACCAGCCCGCCAAGTAATAGCATCGCGAAAACTGGGGCCGGCCCGCAAAGTCGCCATTTGAACTTTCACGCAAAGCGCGCGAGCTTGAGCAAACGCAAAAAATGCAAAGATCACAACTACTAAACGCACTCGTTTCATGGCTTTTAGATGGTACATTAAAGGTGCAGTCTAACGCCAATGTTGGATGGTTTTTCAAGCATCTAATTCACAGGTCACCGGACAATGGTCTGAGCCCGTGACGTCATCTAAAATTTCGCAACTTTTCATTCGACTCATTAACCCGCGGCTGACACAAATGTGATCGATTCGCCAGCCACGGTTGCCGGTACGACCTTGGTCGAGATAATTCCACCACGTATAGCGAAATTTTTCGTTGGAATGAAAGTGGCGAAATAAATCCACAAACCCATCAGCCAGAAACTCCCCAAACCAACGCCGCTCTTCGGGTAAAAAACCAGATTGGTTTGCAAGGTTAACCGGATCGTAAACATCAATGTTTTCGGGCGCGATATTGTAATCTCCAACTAATATGATTTCGTGCCCGGAATGAAGTTTTTTAAGTAAATGCTCTTTAAGGCGTATTAAAAACTCCTGCTTGAATCGATGACGCTCTTCGCCGGACCCGCCGTTT
>JAJYHS010000132.1 GCA_021784635.1 bacterium | reverse complement strand
CGGATTTTCTTTATAGCGTGACGGCTGGGGAATGCCTGACATATCAGGATGATAATCGTGGCTGCCGAGGTCGAACCCCCGAGTGGGTTTATTTGATTTGCCACTTGTTTGCGCGAACCCTGCTGCTGACAGTGCCGTTACCAAAAAAAGACAGAGCGCAAAAAAACATTTCATCGGCGTGATTCTCGAATTTCAAAAATGATAAGAGTGGTGATGCCCAACAAAATAAGTACGGTTGCAAATGCGCCATAGTTCAACATGAGCCATGCAAGGCCCCAAACGGGAATAAGCGCCGCTTGTGTGAGATGCTTTATAATTGGAAAGTCTTGAACGTAGACCGCGTAGTAGGGGCTATGTTTATAGTAAAACCGTACAAATTGACGTCCCCAGTGATAGGGGAGCAAAAATTGATCACGAAATTGTCGCAACGTTTTCACAACGGGCTCAATCGGCGAGCCAAACGCAGCAGTGGCAATGAAACAATGAACTCCGCCGGGTAAAAGGCCAACCACTTGCCCGGGCACGGCGTATTCCGAACAGTTGGCGTATGCGCTGATGCCTTGCTGCACATAACCGGTGTCTTGAGGGTAAGGGCACGCGGCGCCGGGCACTGCGCCACCATTATTCGTACTCGGATTGCCCGCAAGTAGATTGTTTCCGTTTAACAAAAACACATTATTGTCGGCCGCGTCGACCATCGAAATGAGAAAGAAATAACCTTCACCGTTTGTTAAACCTTTAACGATCCACGACCCTTCAGGAGTGCAGTTGGTCGGGTTAATTGAAAAATCGGCGGATGGGGAACCATAGTTAATCGTCGTAAAATTATTCGAGCCATTATCCGGTTCGTAAAAAACGCGGACCCCAGTCCATAATCCATTGGCCGGGCAAGCCGTATTTTCGGTGGGGTCTTGTATGTAGACTTCGCCGTCTCCCGCTTGGGCTGTGAACCCACAAAAGCCGTAGGCCGGCGAAACGGTTGTAGATGCCAAATTGTTAATGCAAGCCGACATGTACGTCGGATTTGTTGAACTATTGGTGGGGCTATATTGGTCAGAGCTGGGGCCAGCAGGATCTAAAACATAAAGCTGAATCGACTGAGTGGAACCTGAAAGTGTTCCACTAAACGAAGTGCCGCAATCATTCGTAGCGCCGGCGCCGCACGCCGGTTGGATGTCGATATAAAGCGTATCTGCGCTCGTGCTGGCCGCACTTTCGCATGTGCCACCGCTATTGTTAGGTAAATCCGCGCATAATTGTCCCCAGGTTGTTTGAAGCGTCCCAGCGGAGCCCTGACCCAACAAATAAGGCCAAGAAGCAAGAGATTGGTAAGTTCCATTGTTGTCGACGACGAGAAACGCATATCCCGAAACCGCACCGGTAATTTCAAAATTGATCGAAAGTTGAAGTGACGAATAAATTCGCTTGGTATTGCAAGCCGTGGTTGTCGTGCTCATACATGTGTCGCAAGTATCGACACCATCCGGCGTGCCCGTGTTTGCGCACTGGGTTGGTTCATTTCCAACCACTCCGCCATAAATCGCAGGGGCGGTGTTGTAGGTGCCGATCGAATAATTTGACGCTCCCGAAACGCCGGTCAATTGGGCGACCTGTGCGTATGCAAGCGACGAAAACGCCAATAGTAAAACGGTTAGGGCGAAACTTACGCCAAGACAAAAGATTGTATTTGATCCCCGCCCTTGATCCATATGTTCATGATTTCATCAGGCGGCTGAAATGTCAAAAAATCAGGGTTTGTCTCCGCTGGTTACTGCTTAAATATTTGCTCCGCGATTTGCAGGCCATTAAGTGCGGCTCCTTTGAGGACGTTATCAGCTACGACCCAAAACAGCCAGGTGTGCGGATCGTTCAAATCTTGATGAACGCGCCCGACAAAAACAGGGAATTCCCCTGACGCCATTCGTGCTGTCGGGTAATGAGTGGTGTCGGTCGACTGCGAAAATAGCCGAAGCCCGGCGCCTTTTTCGAACGCCGACATGATTTCTTCTTTTGAAACCCTTCGCTCGAAAGTGACCCAAACCGCTTCGCTATGGGAGTTCAGCGCGGGCACACGAACAGTAAAAGCGCTTACCTTTAATTTTGGCATTTCGAGAATTTTTCGAGTTTCATTCGTGATTTTCATTTCTTCGGTACAAAAACCATTCTCGTTAAATGAACCGATTTGCGGAATACAGTTAAACGCAATTTCATGCGGGAACACTTTGGGCTCATTCGTCAGCTTTTGCGCAAACTCACCTCCCCGCATTTGAGCATGAAGATGCTCGTGCGTTTGCGCCAGTAATTCTTCTTTACCCGATTTGCCGGCGCCGCTGACCGCCTGGTATGTTGCCACGCGTACGTCGGTAAGGCCAAACGGGCGCAAAGCACTTAACGCGACAACGAGTTGAATGGTTGAACAGTTGGGGTTGGCAATAATTGTAGGATTCTTTCGTGATGGTAAACGATTCGAATTTACCTCGGGGACGACCAAGGCATAATCCGGATTCATGCGAAAAGCAGCTGAATTATCGACAGCAAATGCGCCCGATTCTACCGCTTTAGGCGCCCATTCGCGCGATATGTTATCGCCCGACGAGAAAAACACGAGATCAAGTCCGTCAAAACAACCCTCACGTAAACTTTGAACGGGCCACTCGCGGCCGCAAGATTTTACATTGAGTCCTTCGCTCTTCTCGGAGGCAAACGCGCGCAACTCATCGATTGGAAATTTTCGCCGTTCCAATATATCCATGAAAGCTTCACCAACGGCGCCGGTCGCCCCGACAACTCCGATTTTCATTTTTCGTCCTCATGTTCGTTTTCAATTGCCAAGTCATCTTCAGAGTTTTCATCCTCATCGGCAAAATCCTCATCGTCTTCGTCCGCGTCGTCATCTGACAAATCGTCGTAAAATTCCGGTGCGGTTAGGTATTCTTCATTCGCGCGAAGTTCGCGAGGGCTTGCGAGCATTTTCGGGGCGCGACCTAGGCGCAAAATTCCTGTTACGGCGCCAAGTATTGCATAAATCATAAAGGTAACAAACAGCATGACTTCGGGGCGCATCGCAATGACGGCAATCAAACAGACGCCAACAACCAAATAGTGAAACGGCAGTCGGCGTTTAAGCTGAAGGTCTTTAAAGCTGCGGTACGGGAAGGTGCTCACCATCACAATGGCAAGAAGACTTGTCATCGCGAGAATGATTTTTGAACCTGACGCATTCCAATTCAAATCGCCAAACGCCAAAACTGAACTCGCCACAATACCCGCCGCCATGGGGATTGGCAGACCTTGAAAATAGGCGGGGTTCATCACTTGCTTTTGCACATTAAAGCGCGCCAGTCGAAGAGCACCGCATGCCACGAAGAAAAAGCTGACGAGCCACCCGAGACGGCCAAAGGGGTGAAGAGCCCACAAATAAAGTAAAACCCCCGGGGCAATGCCGAAGCTCACCAAATCGCAAAGCGAATCATATTCCGCACCAAAGTGACTGGTGGAATGAGTCATACGCGCGACTCTGCCGTCGAGTTGATCGAAAACGGCGGCGGCAACGATCGCATAGGCGGCCATTATGTAATTCCCGGCGATCGATTGAATAATCGCATAAAAGCCAAAAAACATATTCACGGTTGTGAGCAGGTTCGGAAGAACATAAATGTTGACGTGCAATCGCTCACGTAAAAAACGGCGGCGGCGAAGTTTGCGAGCGAGTCTCGCGGCTCGGCGCGAATCGAGATCGGAACCCGAATTTTTGGATGTCACATTCATCGTATCCACGATCTAAAATCCTCCAAAAACATAAAAAATCAGCCATAGTTGTAGAGCGCTCAAGACGGGCAAAACTAAATTATCGTCGAGTTGACCAAGTGGCGCAGCTTCCGCTATTGCGCCGGCTAAACCAGATAAAATCCCGACGATTAACAGTCGGTCGAGCATCAGATGATGGACGGTATAATATACCATTGAAGTGAGACCACACGCAAAAAATGCGGCAATCGAACCTTGCAAACTTTTTTGCCCCCACAACCGATCTTTACCATAACGAATTCCAAAATAGCTCGCGGCCGGGTCAGCTATAGCCAAAAACAAAAGCGAAAGAGTCACAATATCATGCGGAAAAAGCACGACGATGATTAAAACTCCAAGAATTAAATACGTAAATCCGGTCCAATTAGTCTTTTCATGTTCGCGCATCAAAGGGCCAAAAATCGAAATAACAAAGCGATTGAGAGCGGCAATCCGGACCCGAGTGATTTCTAAAACGACGGCACCCAGAGATGCCAATATCAAAACGGTTAAGGCCGTTTCGCGGACCATATTGTGGTACAGGACGGCCATAAAAACCACGCCCACAACATGAAA
>JAJYHS010000238.1 GCA_021784635.1 bacterium | reverse complement strand
AGCGTTTGAAACCAATTTAATTACATCAAAAACCGCCAGCATCGCGGGGCTTTTACCGACAATCGATTGAAGATCAAAAGACTTTGTGAGTTCTTGTCTTAATAGGGAATTGTCGTGCATAAGCGAAGCTTTTTCAGCGGCGCGCGCGACCAACAATAACAGCTCATCATTTTTGAACGGCTTAACGATGTAATGATAGGCCCCAAGTTTCATCGCCTGTATGGCTGTTTCAATCGAGCCAAACGCCGTCATCATAATGGTTACAATGTCGGGATAGTCTTCGCGGACTTTTTGCATAAACATCAGTCCGTCAATTCCCGTCATGCGATGGTCGGTGATCAATATTTCGGGTGGTTCTTTTTTAAATTTTGCCAAAGCGTCGCTGGCTGACAAATACTGGGCGACTCCATACCCTTCATTCGCTAAAAGGTCGCTTACGACACGGCCCATTTCAGGATCATCATCAACAACTGCTACTTTTTGGCCCATAATTTTAACCCCTCGATTTCGTTTTGTAATACGTGGTTTGTAAAATTCTTGATCTGGGGTTGTAGACTTCAATTCTCGTGCCATTTCAAAACCATGCCTCTAAACTGCTTTGGTAGCTGTTGGATTCAAAATACACCGGTTAGAGCGAGTTAGTTTGTCGTATTTTCAACTGGCGTATGACAAATTGTCCCATGACCTAAGATATCACACAGCCAAGCTGGCGGAGTCAAATAAACTAAAAGAATGGTTGGCGCGAATTTTGTATTGTTTCGAAAATTAGCACATGGAAGATCGAATTTCACCCTATCACATTAACATTTGGTACGTTGTCCTCGCAGTCGTAGCGGCTCTCCTTTTGCACGACGGTTGGTTAGCCCGGCGTGATGTTCGAACCGTTCCATACAGTGAATTTGAAACGCTTCTCGAACACGGAAGTCTAAGCGAAGTAGACCTACAAGGCGATACCACCATTCGTGCTCGCCTCAAAAAGCCCGCGCAAGGCGCTCGTTACATTGAAACTGTCAAAATGGACCCGACTTTTGCCGCCAAACTGCAAAAAGCGGGCGTGCGCTATCAGGCCGAGCCTGAAAACACTTTTTTTCGAAATATACTTTTATGGACATTGCCCGTGCTCATCATGATCGGCGTTTGGTTATTTATTGCGAAGCGCTTTAGCGCAAGGTTGCAAGGTGGTGTAATGGCGATCGGTAAGAGCAAAGCAAAAATTTATGTCGAGTCCGATACGAAGGTGAAATTCAGTGATGTTGCTGGAATCGACGAAGCTAAAGCCGAACTCCAAGAGATCGTCGACTTTTTAAAAAATCCCAACAAGTTTCACCGGCTCGGCGGCCGAATGCCTAAGGGCGTATTGCTGGTTGGCCCTCCCGGCACAGGAAAAACGTTAATTGCCAAAGCGGTTGCCGGTGAAGCCGAAGTCCCGTTTTTTTCATCTAACGGTGCGGAATTTGTTGAAATGTTTGTCGGTGTCGGCGCTGCCCGAGTTCGCGACTTGTTCGAACAAGCTAAACGGCGTGCGCCGTGTATCATTTTTATTGACGAACTCGATGCTCTTGGCCGCGCCCGTTTAGTAGCTGTGGGCCCCGGCGTAAACGATGAAAAGGAGCAGACCCTAAATCAACTTTTGGCTGAACTCGACGGTTTTGACTCCGCATCGGGGATCATTCTTTTGGCTGCAACAAATCGCCCGGAAATTATTGATCCAGCGTTATTGCGTTCAGGACGTTTCGATCGCCAAGTTGTAATCGACCGCCCCGACAAAGCCGGGCGTCTTGCGATTCTTGAACTTCACTCAAAAAAAATAAAGATGGCACCCCATCTCGACTTGTCACATGTTGCGGCGTTGACCCCCGGTCTCACAGGCGCCGATCTTGCCAATATTGTTAACGAAGCCGCGCTCATTGCCGTGCGCCGCGAATCCGATTCGGTGAACGAAGGCGACTTTACCGAAGCCGTCGAGCGGTTGACCGCCGGATTAGAGAAAAAAGGTCGCCTAATCAGCCCGTTTGAAAAGAAGATTGTCGCGTATCATGAAATCGGGCACGTCATTGCGGCCATCGCGACTGGCAATATTGAGCAAATTCATAAAGTGTCCATCATCCCGCGTGGAGTGGGGGCAATTGGTTACACCATGCAACGCCCGTCAGAAGAGCGATTTTTAATGACTGATGATGAATTGAAAAAAAAGATGATTGTGTTATTGGGCGGCCGTGCGGCCGAACAACTGGAGTTTGGACATTTTTCGACCGGTGCAGCCGATGATATTGACAAGGCTACAGATATCGCGTGGAACGCGGTCACGAAATACGGAATGAGCGCAAGCGTCGGCAATATTGTTTACGACACCCGTAGGCCCACATTTTTAGGTTACGAGCAAACACCTTTTCAAACACGAACTTATAGTGACGAAACAGCCAACAAGATTGACGCAGCAGTAGCGGATATGGTGGCGACGGCAATGCAGCGCGCCTCAGAAATTTTAACTAAAAACAAGAGCACATTAGAAGAAGCTGCAAAGCTACTCTTGAAGCGTGAGACATTAACTGAAACCGACTTGAAGCCCTTTGTTGCGAAGATATTGTAGAACAATAAACTATTGTAAGGCATTCGATAACAATTTCGAATTTGCATTGCTGTATCGAGTTTGCTAAACGCCAACGGCAAGGGGTCAGCGAGTGTCCTAGGGGGACGGAGGCGATGCGCGAACCGCATCGGCTCCAAGTTCATCGTGGGTAAAGTAAGGTAAAGTAAAGTAAAGCAAAGTAAGGCAAGGCTTAAGAACATAAGGGTTGGGGTTTATGAAAATTCAAGGGGGAATTCTTTTGCTGGCGTTGTGCGTTTTTGCAGCAACGGCAAACGCAATTGTAAATGGCAAGGATGTCGGCCTAAAAATTCATCCCGAAGCGGCGAAAATTCTTATCACTGCCCGTAACGCGCAAAACAATAAAATGACGTTCGCGTGTACCGGTGTATTTATCAGCAACTCAGTCCTATTAACAGCCGGTCATTGCGCACCTGATGTACTTTCCGGTGAACGAATCAATCCTAAGAATATCATACTCTATTCGTTTGGTGACAAACCGCTGAAGCATCCGGTTCATGCGATCGCTTTTGATTCACAGTTTTCACTGACGGGCGAAGAAATCGGTAGGCAATTGGCCGCGCGCGACCAGAAGTTCAAAAAATATTTGCTACAAGCGCCGAACTGTTATTCCGTACCGTTACCGCTTCTTTCACCAAATTCGCCGGATCTCGCACTGATTTCGTTTCCGCCCCATACATCTGACCATTTTGCGAAGGTCGATTTTAATTATGTTCCGCATTTGGGTGACAAAGTAAGTTTTGTTGGATTTGGGACGTCCGTAGACCCTTTTGCTTATGGAAGTTTCGGTGGATCTTTAAATACGCAAAAACGTTTAGGCACAAGCACGGTGATGCGGGTATCTGATGAATACGCCGGCATTAAAGCGCCTGCGAACAAAGCCTATGCTGCCCCCGGAGATTCGGGCTCTCCGGTTTATTATAATGGCCAGTTGGTTGGAATTATGTCGTATATGGACACCGACTGCGAATCTAAGTGGGGCTCCGATTTCGGGATACTCAATACATTTACGTATTTTTCATCAAAAAACGCGGCTCAATTTTTAATGAATTCTAAGCTCATTCAGTAACGCTTTCGGCGTGTTTTGCCCTTGATGCGATTTTTTCGCTTAGAACGCGTAACCTGACGTCGTTTTTTTGCCGATAATTTTTGTTTCTTTCGGTGCGGTTTTCTAATCGGTTTTGCGTTTCGTTTGCGCCGAGATGGCTTGGGCCGTTGGGGAAATTGTTGGGCACGGCTATAAACAACTTGAGTTAATGTCAACTTGCGTTCGAGCTGCTCCATTTGACGTTCGATGTCTTTTAATTTTTCTTGTGTGCTCGCCTGAACGACATCGATCCGGCTCGAAAGATCATTCGGTTGAACCACACTCGGGCGCAAATTGCGCAATTCGATGAGCCACGCCAGTGCGCGATAAATATGTGGGGGGGCACCGTCGCGACACCAACGCGTCCAAGCCGATGGATCAACCAGCAAAAGGCGGCACAATCGGCGGCGGTTTAAGCCAATTGTCATTCGCATATCTTCAAGACCGCCAAACTCGTGTACAAGGCGATCACGTTCAAGCTCGTATTGCTCTCGTAAATTTAATTTTTGATCGGGCGACTCAAACTCACGCGGCGTAAAACTTTTTTCGTCAGCCGGGGGAGGGGTTATTTTCATTTGAATTCCTCGTACAAAATGCAGTTGTACTATATTGTGAAATATACGTTTTATATGATTTTTTCACAATATAAATTGTTGTGATTTACAACGCCTTTGAACGGAAATACCACTATTGTGACTTTTAGTTATAAGTTATATGTTTAACATATGGA
>JAJYHS010000284.1 GCA_021784635.1 bacterium | reverse complement strand
GTCCTTTGGGAGTTCACTTTTGTGATGTCCGCGATAATCAAATACAACAGTCTTATAACCGCCGGAGAATTCTTTTAATTGATACTGCCAATGGTTAATAAGGCAACCGATACCATAGGCAAACAGTAGAGGTTTTCCATTGCCCCGGACTTCATAATAAATATTTGTGCCATCAAAGCTTTTAAAATAACCGGTCTGTTTTTTGATCGGCATTTGGTTCTGGCTCATTCTTTGTAGGCCACCTTAATAATGGTATTTGAAATCTGAATTTCGTCACCCGCATGCAACGTTTCGGCCGAAACAGATGAACCATTGAGTCTAACCTCTTTTGGGTGAGGGGTCTCAAAGTATGCAAGCTCTCCTTTAGGACTTACACGAAAGGCCAGCGGGGGAGATTCGAGAATATGAAACTCCAGAGTATCTAGGCCAAGCTCCCTCGGTCCGTACCCGATCACCCATTGTGTTCCAACTTGCATTCCACGAATAATTGTTAAAACAAGGAGCGGATCAAATGGCAGAAGTGGTTGTCGCAAATTTCGCACTTTTTTCCGTGCCCGACTAGAAAACTGAGACAAATATTCATCCCAGCTCAATTCTTTGGGCGTTGGTGCCGCTTGTGGCACAGGAGGCGGCTCAGAGGGAGGGTTTTGAGTCGGACTATTTTGAGAGGTCGTGGGCACATCTTCAGTTTGGATAATTTCAATCAGGGTACTGCCCGCGCGAAACATTAGCCCAGGGACAAGGCGAATCCGCTGTACCCGTTGCTTTTCAACCCGCAACCCATTGGTTGAAACCAAATCTACGAGAATGTAATTGCCGGCATCATCTATTTCAATTTTTGCGTGTCGTCCCGAGATTTTGCGATCGGTTAGAACAATATCGCATCCGGCCGCGCGCCCCAATACGGCGCCATCTTTGACGTCAAACAACTGACCGCTTGCCGAGCCCGAACGAATCTGAAACTTCAAAATTGTTCTCTCCGTGCCATAATTTATACAGTAAAGCACGGAAAACTTGTACGTCTAAAGCGAACGTGATAAACACGCACGAAAATAGATTGAACGTTATCCTTGCTCCTCCATCGAATTGTTGGGGCTTTTGAACCGAAAGGAACCTATATGCCGGAAGTCCAGCAAGAATCGCAAGTGCGTCATTATGAATCGGTGGTTATTCTTCATCCCGATTTGCCTGAAGCCGACCAAAAGAACTTTTTTAAACGTAGCCAAGAGACAATTCAGAAATTTGGCGGCCGGCTCAACCACATTGATACGTGGGGCAAACGACGATTGGGGAATCCAATTAAAAAGCTAAGGCTTGGCACGTATTTTCATACGACATTTGAGGCAAAGGGAGATTGCGTTAGTGAACTTGAGCGTCTTATGCGCATCGACGATCGCGTGTTGAGGTTTATTCACGTCCGATTGGATGAGCGTAAAAGCCTTGCTCAACACGTTGATGAATTTCACAGGGCGCTGACTGAGGCACATAAACGCGAGCAAGAAAAAGAAGCAAAAGCACAAGCGCGCCGAGCGGCCATGCAATCTGGTGGTGCGGCGGCTCGTGGCCCGCGGGAAGTAAACTATGGTTCAAAGCGTGGATTTTCAGCTGGTTCGAACCAAATCGAAAATAGTCAAGACGATGTAGAAGATTCCGGCGAGGAGCTCTAAATTGCAGAACCGGCCGGCATTTTTAAAAATTCCAGCACTGCTTTTATGGACTGTTGTGCTGGCTTTATTTACTGCAATTCTCGGGGCTGCACCGCTTAAGGCCCTTCGTACAACAATTGGGCAATTGCGCTTCTGGGCTGTTGGTTTTTTATTAGCTGTGGGCTTTTTGGTTTTTCATTTGTACTTGCTTGGTTTCGTGGTTGGAGCGCAAGTTATTTTGATTGGCACTTACGGTGAATTCGAAGATCACGGGCTGTCGCTTCGGCGAGCAGCCGCGCTTTCAGTGGTCATTTCATCATTAGCTTCAGCATCGGCCGTTTTTTTATGGGCAGCGTTTACTAATAAAGACCTTTACCAAACATTGATATCTTGGATAGGCCTTTTCTTAAATAGAGCCGCTGAGATGAAAATACCGATTTTTGAGGGATTAAAGCCACAATCTCTGATCTATCAATTGCCTTCGGCGCTTGTGATCTTTCTAATTCTCTCTCTTGCGCTTGCGCTTATTTTAGAGCGGCCGATTTCACGGTGGGCGGGTCTTGCCGTCGAACGCAAGGCAAAGCTTGCCGATTACAAAAACCCCGATTTTTTAATCTGGATTCTAATTTTGTCCGTGTTGGGGACATTTCTTCATGATGGCACAAAACCACTGCAGCTATTGTCGCTTAATGTTTTAAACATCTCGATTTTGGCTTACTTCTTTCAAGGTTTAGGGGTTCTGGGAACTTATTTTGAAGTTTTTCAAATAGGAATAATCTGGCGATTGTTGTGGATTTTGATATTAGTTATACAGCTTCCCATTGTGTTGAGTATTGTTGGAGTAGCGGATTATTGGCTTGAATTTCGGCAGTTTTTGATGAGAAAAGCAGCCCAACTTAAAAAGAAAAAAATCGGCAATTAGGAGTTTTGACATGAAAGTGATTTTGCAAAAAGACGTAAAAAATGTTGGTAAGGTCGGAGATGTGGTGACCGTGGCACAGGGTTATGCCCGAAATTATCTCTTTCCGCGAAAGCTAGCCGTTGTTGCCGCTGAAAACAACGTGCGCATGTGGGAGCATTTGAAATCCGTTTCTGAGGCAAAAAAGAAAAAGGCCTTAGCTGAACGCAAGGCATTGCTAGAAAAACTTTCTGGCGTAACGTTATCGTTTAAAATGGCGGCGGGAGAAAAAGAAAAGATTTTTGGAGCCGTAACAGCGCATGATTTGTCGCACGAGCTTGAGTTAAAGGGCTTTTCAGTTGATCGCCGAGACATTCATCTTGAGCCAATAAAAATGCTGGGGCAGCACAAGGCGGTAGTGAGCTTTGGTGACGGAATGGACGCAGAATTAACCGTCGTTGTTGAAAGAGCCTAATCGCAGGCGGAGCGAGATGTCGCTTGTGGGGCGGGTTCTTCTAAAACGGAGTTCAACAAAACATCTTGTAAATAATTAGCTAATATTTCTCGCAGACGATCTAATGTGACGATTGAGGGGTCAAGATCGGCCTCTTTGATTACACGAAGCAACTCGCGATCGGCGCCGCAGGCGGGTAAACCGGTTGCAGCAACTAGAGTTTCTAAAAGTTCTTCTCCCTGCATTTTAAACCATCCCTGGTTTAGCCGTTTCTGACTAGCAACGGCAGTTATAATTCATGACAAAAGTAACTGTAAAAAAGGTTAGGAGAAGATCCGGTCGCCAGGCAAGTATCAGTCTGCCGACCTAGACCGTTGGAGCGAAGTTTTTTGGCTTGCCGCCATGAGGTTGTAGCGGCGTGACACGCCCCCCAGCAGAAGGTCCAGTTGGCGAAGGTGAGAATGGTGCCGGTCCATCAGGACGGTAGATCTTATTTTCAAATAAACCAAACTCCGCCTGCTGGCGCAACTTTACATCTCCGGTTGGGCCGTTACGCTGTTTTCCGATAATGACTTCCGCAAGACCCTTAATTTCCGGCGTATCGCGGTCATAATAATCTTCGCGGTAGAGCATCATGATCACGTCGGCATCTTGTTCTATGGAGCCAGATTCGCGCAAATCTGACAAAAGCGGCCGACGATCTGACCTGCCCTCCACTCCTCGGTTAAGCTGGGCAAGGGCAATGACCGGAATTTTTAGCTCACGTGCAATTCCCTTTAGGAGTTTTGAAATTTCAGAGACTTCGCGTTCGCGGCTTTCAACTTTTTGTTTAAGGCTCATCATTTGCAAGTAATCGACTATTAATAAGTCAAGGCCGTGTCGCGCCTTCATCCGCCGCGCCTTTGCGCGAACGTCAAAAGGGCTGAGGGCCGAGGTGTCGTCAATAAAAAGTGGTGCTTCGCTCATGCGGGCTGCCGTATTGATGAGCTTCGGCCATGCGGATTCAACGATGTTTCCGCTCCGAAGCTGTCCTGCTGGGATGCGCGCCTCACCGGAGAGCATTCTCATCATGACCTGCTCTTTGGCCATCTCAACAGAAAAGAAGGCAACCGTTTTTTGCGCGCGAAGCGCAGCATTCATGGCAATGTTTAAGCTAAAGGCAGTTTTGCCCATCGAGGGGCGTGCCGCCACGATAATTAATTCTCCGGGCTGAAATCCGGCTGTCATTTTATCAAGATCATAAAAGCCGGACGCGATACCGGTCACTTCGCCCTTTAAGGCATACAATTGTTCAAGCCTTTCTAGACTAAGTTTAACAAGTTTAGACGCATCAACTAGATCGTTTGATTGTGTTTCTTCTGCAATACGAAATATAGAGGCCTCAAGTTCATTTAAGAAAGTGTCAAGATCAGGGTAATCTTGAGAATAGGCTCT
>JAJYHS010000106.1 GCA_021784635.1 bacterium | reverse complement strand
AGCCATTACAAATAAAGCGCATGCGCAAAAAGAACACGAGCTGAAGCAAGTGTTTCGAGAGAGCGAATGGCGTGAACTCGAAGCGTTCGACAAATTACGTGAACAATATTCGGGCGACGAATTGAGTTACCGTGTGCGTGGACGTGAAGTAAAACAAAAATTAACGAAGACTTCGTTAAGTGGCTTGAAATTCCCCAAGGTGTTAGTGCCTAATATGAACGACTGGGGCGACCGATATCGGTATCTCGCGCTCGAGAACGTGCCTGGCAAATTTCCGTTTACGGCGGGCGTGTTCCCTCTCAAGCGTGTTGAAGAAGAGCCGATCCGCATGTTTGCCGGTGAGGGACCGGCGGAGCGAACAAACAAGCGGTTTCATTTTCTTTCAAAAGATTTACCAGTGAAACGGCTTTCAACTGCGTTTGACAGCGTGACTCTTTACGGATTTGATCCGGATTTACGGCCTGATATTTACGGCAAAGTCGGTGAAAGTGGCGTCAGTATTTCGACGTTGGACGATATGAAGCGCCTCTATAACGGCTTTGATTTATGCGATCCGAAAACGTCGGTGTCTATGACGATCAATGGGCCGGCTCCGATGATACTCGCGTTTTTCATGAATACGGCGATTGATCAACAGGTAGAAAAAAAAGAACGGGATCTCGGGCGAAAGCTTTCAAGCGGTGAACGCGACGAAGTGGTAAAGGCGACGCTGTCAACAGTTCGCGGAACGGTTCAGGCCGATATTCTCAAAGAAGATCAAGGGCAAAACACATGTATTTTCTCGATCGATTTCGCGCTTAAAATGATGGGCGACGTTGAAGCGTATTTTATCGATCACAATGTGCGCAATTTCTATTCGGTATCAATTTCTGGTTATCACATTGCCGAGGCGGGTGCGAACCCAATTTCGCAACTCGCATTTACGCTGGCGAACGCTTTTACGTACGTCGAGTACTACCGGGCACGCGGGCTCAATGTCGACGACTTTGCACCCAATCTGTCGTTCTTTTTCAGTAACGGTCTCGACCCCGAGTACAACGTGATTGGTCGTGTTGCGCGAAGAATTTGGGCGATTGCGATGCGCGATTTATACAAAGGCAACGAGCGGTCGCAAAAGCTGAAATACCACATTCAAACCTCGGGGCGGTCACTGCACGCTCAAGAAATTTCGTTTAACGACATTCGGACAACGCTTCAAGCGCTGATAGCGGTGAATGATAATTGTAATTCGCTCCACACGAACGCATTTGATGAAGCCATAACGACACCCACAGAGCAATCGGTTCGGCGTGCACAAGCGATTCAAATGATTATCAACCGTGAATTCGGCCAGACACAAAATGAAAACCCAATGCAGGGCAGCTACTTTACGGAATGGCTCACGAACGCCGTTGAAGAAGCTGTTCTTGATGAATTTTCGCGCCTCAATGCTCGTGGAGGCGTTCTCGGTGCAATGGAAACTCAGTATCAGCGCGGTAAAATTCAAGACGAGTCACTTTACTACGAAACTTTGAAACATTCGGGGGCCTTGCCCATAATCGGAGTGAATACGTTTATTGACCCCAAAACGCTGGCGGACGATTTCGCTCCGCCAAAAATTGAGCTGGCGCGGGCGACTAAAGTAGAAAAGGATTTATGTTTAAAACGCACCGAAGAGTACAAGCGCAGCCACTCCACTGAGGCGATTCGTGAATTGAGGTTATTGAAAGAGGCGGCGCTCAGTGGCGAGAATATTTTTGCCGCGCTCATGACCGCGTCGCGCGTCTGCACGCTTCACCAGATGACCGAAGCGCTATTCGAAGTGGGCGGCCAGTACCGACGGAATGTTTGAGTCAATACAAGCCATGAAATTTGAAATTAGAAATATCGAATACGGATCCTCTGAATATAAGTCCGAAATTATTTTGCGCGACAAAGTTCTTCGAAAACCGTTGGGTCTTCACTTTACCAACGAAGATTTAGAAAAAGAATGCGGAGACATACACATGGGGGCCTTTGCTGGGTCACAATTGTTTGGCTGCGTACTTCTGAGACCCATCTCGAAACAGACGGTAAAAATGCGCCAGGTTGCTGTTGACGGCACCGTACAAAGAACTGGAATCGGCAGCGAACTGGTGGCGGCCTGTGAGCGCAAAGCGCTTGAACTTGGATATTCAGAAATCGAACTGAGCGCCCGCGATGTTGCCGTACCGTTTTACTTGAAATGTGGATATGAAATTTTTGGTGAGCCGTTTACGGAAGTAACCATTCCTCATCGAAAGATGCGTAAGAAGCTTTGCTAAATAGCGGGGTCAGCCAAGCTGACCCCGTCAACAGTTGTCATTTTATTAGCTAATTGACTTGCGTAGATAAGCAGGCTGATGCCGAACTCAGCGCGTTTTCGAGTCCGAAAAACGTGCTTTCACCAGGAGCAACGGGATTTATGAAATTGACGACCCCGCCATTGCACGCGGCCGGGTAATTCGAAGAGCTGACGTATCCAGATCGAGTTGAATCAAAGGTGCAGCCTTTTTGAAAACTAAAGTATGCGTTTGGGCCGCCGTAACCGGTAGTATCCATCGGATTTGTGCTGAAATTTGTTGTTCCATTTGTGACGTTGGTATGGCCTATATAGGTATCGATTCCATCACCGTCGAAACCAAAAATGTCACTATTTGAATTTAGGCCCAGTGTTTTGATCGTCGTTGAATTGCTTATGTTGAGAACTCCGATGATCGTGTCATCAAAACCGTTACCAAAATTTGCGCCATCGTCAGACGAAGGCTGGTTTGGATTAAAGTACAGATAGACGCCACTATCAGAGACGATAATAACGGCAGTGCAGTCTGAGTTTGAACCGACGGCCGGGCAAATTGCCGCGAGCATCGTTGGCGTTACGCCCAACGGCAGCGTGGCACCGCTGACGATGTGTGTATTACTTGTCGTGCAGGCAGCTGGAACAGAAGTTGAGACAGTCGAAGACCCTCCGCTACTGACGCCTGTATTACCATCCGTTGAACTTGTATTGCTTACGGTGCTTGTGCTGCTCGCTGAATTTGCGCCGGTTGAGCTGCTCTGCGCTAGCCCGCCGGTCTTAAATGAAACTGGTTGAGAACAATTTGTAATAAACCCTAATAACACTGCGGCCGCCGCGAAAGAAATCGGGCGCACCAAAAGATTTTTTTGGTTCATAAAGAGTCCCCCCACAAGACTTATCTTGTTAGAAGAGCAACTCACGTGCCGTTCTGAAAATGAGTTTTAGTCGGCGGAAATTTCATCTTTCTCAATCTGAAACGTAAAATCACGTGACACTGAGAGCTTACTTGACACATTGCGTATAATTTTTAAAGCGTTTATTTCAACTTGCCGCCATAAATTTGTGCACGCAGGTGCTGTTCAAATAACAAATGCGATAATTGCAATTCGATTTTTGTGGGAATGTCTAACCATTTTGCTCAATAACTCGACAGCCGCGCAGGGCGATAGCTGATTTTGAGCGTGGATTCCGGAAAGTGCATCGTGTTCGCGCTATTGTCTAACAGTTGATAAGTAATAAGATTTCGCAGCACGAGTTTCACATAATCGCGAGTTTCGTCGTAGGGGATGTCCTCGATAAAATCTAGCGTGTTGCCGTCGTAGCGTGTTTTTAACCACGAATTAATTGCCGAGCTTCGGGCGTTGTACGAAGCAATGGTTAATACCACATCGCCATCATATCGATCCCATAATTTGCGCAGGTAGGCTGCGGCGGTTGGGATATTCACTTGGGGATCATAAAGTTGGTCGGCGGAATGATACGGAATCGCGTTCGCTTTTGCCGTTCGCGCCGCCACTTGAGGCAAAATTTGCATAAGCCCGAAGGCATCCATCGGACTGCGCGCACGCGGGTTAAACGTACTCTCTTGGCGCATGATCGCGTAAATGAGCTCCGGTTCGACGCCAAATCGAGTTGCCGAATCGTCCACTGTTTCACTGTACGGCATCGGATAAAGCATTTTGGGATGGTTTGCGATGATACGATCGCGCATTCGACTCCCGAGATCGGCGAGTTTCGAAAACATTAACAAATAATTCTTAGAAAGCGAATACGCGCGCAATAATGCGATCCAACTGGCCGTGTCGCCAGGGGCTTCGTGTTGAAGTCTATAGGCGACTTGGTTTAAATATTCTCCGGCGATATGCGTTTCGTTTACCGAAATGAGCCAATCCAAATAAACCGGGTCCATATCTTTTTTCAACCGGCGTGTGAGATACTCCTTCGCAGAAACCGTATCGTCGCTTTCACTCACGCGTACATCAGCGGGATTACGCAGTGAACCGGCGCGAAGATGTTTATTCAATTCGCGCGCAGCAAGAAGCCCGTAGTAACCGAACTGATCGTCTTTAATTAGGGATGAAAAATCGGCTCGCGCTTCTTTGGTGTTGATGCTCCGGTCTTTCGAAGTTTGTTCCAGAGTTTTAGCTAACAAAGATGTATAT
>JAJYHS010000255.1 GCA_021784635.1 bacterium | reverse complement strand
GGAGCCGGCCGTGGCGGACGCAGCCGTCTTGCTGAATTTCTAAATTGTAAATTGGGGTTCGTTTCACAGGTCTTATCAGGGCCAGCGGATTTTAGTTTAGAACACAGCCTGCTAATTTCTGAATTTCTGCATTTATCCTCCGATGAGCAAGAATACTTTTTGCTATTGGTTGAGAAGGATCGCGCTGGCTCCGCCAAATTGCGAACATTTCATCAAAAGCGAATCGACGCAATTTTATCTGCGAGAAAAGAAGTTCAAAGCCGCATACATAAATCGAAAGATTTGAGTCTGGCGGATAAAAACATTTACTACAGTAAATGGACATATACTGCCGTGCATATGTGCATACGTATCTCGAATTTGCGGACTGCTGAAAGCATTGCGGATTATCTGGGGATCACTATAGAGGAGTCGATTGACGTCTTATACAACCTCGAAAAATTTCGATTGGTTAGAAGACAAGGTAATTATTTTGTGCCCATCGAAAAACGCCTTCATCTGGGTGAGAGATCTCTCGCCCTTCGATCACATCATCTCAACTGGCGGATGGAATCGATGCGCTCATTAGATCGAAAGAGTCGTGATGATCTTCACTATTCATCTGTTATGAGTATTTCGCATTCAGCTGCGATGAAAATTCGGGCTTTTCTCCTTCAAACTATCGAAGAGTCTGAACCCATAATCGCTGAAGCGAAAGACGAAGGTGTTTATGCGGTTACGCTCGATTTGTTTGAGGTCGGTGCGACTAAGAAGTAGTCGACTTTTTTTGAATTACTTTGTGGTATTTATAATTGTGGGTACCGGGTTACGACACAAAAATTCAAAAAGATCAAAGGGGGGTAACCGCAGGTCGGGTTGCATCGTCAAGATGCAAAATGACAGCGACGTGTTCATTGTCGCTTAATCGTATGGTGCGTTCCGCCGAAGATCCATTTGAGTCGTTCACAGCCCGTATCGTAACAGGAGTATTTGCGGGTATGGCAAAATCACTGATCGGCAACTCATTATTCTTAAGCTCATGGTTATTTATGTAAATGTTGTTATCAACAGGCGGTTTAACGTCGATGTCAACGTATCCGATTACTGCTTTTTGAAGCTCGGCGGTAAGAATTGGTTTGGCGAGGTTTAATGTTAAATTACTTTTGTTGTAATGTTGGTATCGGTTCAGCTTAAGCTCAACTGAAAATTTATTATTCTTAGGGACGTTGACGACCGCAGGTGTAGTTTGATCTGCATCAATGCCGTTTATATAAATCTCGGCGCCTGATGGTATGCTTTGGACGGTTAACCCACCGGTCAGCGATGAAAGAGAGCGAGGTTTCGTAGGCGCGGGGGTCATTGAGCCAACAACGGCGTATAGAGCTGAGGTATCAATACGGCTTAAATTTTCAGGCTGCGCTAAAGTAACTTGGGGAGTTTCAATATTTTCAATCTCGTAACTAATTATATTTTCAACTGAACTGACCTGTGCGGGGTAAAAATGTATGGCCAATAGGAACGCAACTAATGCGCAAGCCACAACAGACAGTGGTTTATTTACGGTTATTGAAGGCGTCGATAAACTATTAAACCTAATTGTTGCATTGGGCGCCGCCAAATTCAGTTTTTGAAATTGTGAACAATATGATGGTGTGGGTGCCGAACCATCGTTTAATTCGATGACTTTCGGAATTTCCGGAGGATTTACATAGCCAAACTGCCGACTGCGCCGCTCAATAATTGCGGTTCGAATATCTTGGTCCGTCGCATGATCTTGAAAGGGTTCATATAGCGAGTTGGGGCGTTTGCGCCGAGCGAAGGCGAACCAAAATAAAATTACAGTGCCGGATGCAAACCATATTGAAATTGCCATAACCCCCCTCATTAAAAGAAAAAGCAATTTTTATTCCACTGCCGCCGCCTGTGTGGAGCAAATTCCATCGAGTTCCGACGTTTAAACTGTATAAAACCTATACAGTTGGCTATGGATGTATTCATCGGATGTCGGATATAAAAGTGACGGGAATTGAGGTGACTTTCAATACACGAAAATTGAAGCCATACCTGTCTCGAAGCGCTAACCAAGAAATTCAGAAACGGAAACGCAGTCCTCGGTGACATATTTGCTGGATGCGGACAATGGCATTAAATTTTGCGCGAGGTCGGCAACAATGGCCTAAATGACTCGGTTTTCGATTTGGGCCCAATAACTATTTATCGCCATTTACGTTGATCATTGCGCGGATTATTGCGCTGATTATCGCGACGATCAGTACGTCGATGAGCGTGTTGATGGATATGGCCATTGGGGCGAGACTTCGATTTGCTAGCGTTCTCAGGTAACGGCAAACCCATTTTCCGCGCAATTTGGGTCCAGTCATGAACCTCTTCAGGAGCAACGAGTGTCAGAGCTTGACCATTTTGCCCAGCGCGACCCGTACGGCCGATGCGATGAACATAATCTTCAGTGGTCATTGGAAGGTCGTAATTGATGACATCCGAAATATCAGAAATATCAAGCCCGCGTGCCGCGATATCAGTGGCAACCATCACGCGATACAAACCCGATTTAAAACCGTCGATCGATTTATTGCGCTGACCCTGACTGCGGTCACCATGAATACGGGTCACCTTAACGCCATACTCCTCAAGATAACGTGCGAGCCGATCCGTGCGCCTTTTTGTGCGCGTAAAGACGATAACTGACCCCGTGGCGGCATTGATCAAATCGAGAGTGCGATCGTTTTTGTTGGCCGCGCCCACCGCGATCATTCGTTGGCTAATTACCTTCGGCGGCAATTGAGTTTTGCTTATTTCAATTTCAACCGGATTTCGCAAAACGCGCCCGGCAAGTTCACGAATTTCTTTTGGGAACGTCGCCGAAAATAACAGGGTCTGTCTCTGCACCGGAATTCGCCGCACAACTTCGTTCACCTGTGGCGCAAACCCCATGTCAAACATCCGGTCGGCTTCGTCCAAAATCAGGTGACTCAATTGTTTGAAATTAGCGGAGCCGCGGCGCATGTGATCGACCAACCGGCCGGGTGTGGCGACGATGATGCGTGGTTTGCGCTCGAGTTGTTTGATTTGTTTAAACATCGGAGCACCTCCGATGATAATAGCAAAATTAATTTCCGGCGCAAAAAGCGTAAACTCTTTTATCACGCTGCCGATTTGAGTCGCCAATTCGCGCGTTGGCGCTAAAATCAACGCGTGCTTTTCTTTGTTTTCGAGCAGGTGCGAAATCAGCGGAATCAAATAGGCTGCGGTTTTACCGGAGCCGGTTTCGGCGAGTGAAATCGTGTCGGTTCCTTTTGAAATAATTGGAATAGCCTTTTCTTGAATTGCTGTCGGGTTCGTAAAACCCATCTTAGCGATGGCTTTGGCAAGCGGCGCACTTAGCGACATATCGGCGAACTGAAGAGAGACTGACATTGTTTTGATCCTTTGAAGAAGAGGTAGAGGCAAAATTAAAGAGAATGCATAGACGTGTAGCATGCCGGCCGCCAGTGCACAAGACGAACGTCAATCTGGCAGTTGGAATAGTCGATTTTTACATGGTTAAGAGCGACATCATGGCTTCGGAGTAAGTTGGAGCACGGTGATCGGAGGCAAAACCTATACTGACTCAATTTGATACGTAAAGGGACTAATGGTCAGTTGCTGAATGATTTGACAACTAAATCGCGTAAAGTTGCGCTCATTTGGTCCGATTTCTGCAATAATAATGGGTTAGGGGGATTTTCGTGATTAACGTGATTAAATTGAACAGATGGCGAAAAAAGATATGGCAATCGGTCGCTATTTTAACAGCCGTTGTGGCCATCGGCTTTTTGTTTCAAAACTGTGCGAAAAATCCAAATCTGTCACAACCTGGGCAACAAACCTCAAACGCATCGTTGCCAGTTGGGCCTACTGCCGCGCCCCTAACCGCCAGTATTAATCCGTCGACTCTATCCGCGAATTCGGGCACGACGCTTCTCACAACAAATTCTGCGACGGTCAACGTGAGCGGAGGTGTAGCGCCGTACAATTACAACTGGTCGTTTTCATGGGCGACGAACGCGGATGGTGCCACTGCAACGATTGGATCATCTAATTCTGCTACAAGCGATTTTTCCGCTACTGGCGTGTTGCCGGGTAATACCGACACCGGCGTGGCAACTTGCACGATTACGGATGCAAACGGGCAGACCGCAACGGCGAGTGTAAATATAGCTTTCACTTATTCTGCGACGGCGATTTCGATTACGGCCGAAGACCTCAAATATTCAAACCAGTGGGGCGGTGGTGTGGGCTACGCCACTCAACATTTTGCTTATTCAGGTGGAGCGCTTAACTCAGACACGGGTTTTGTCAACGGTATCGCCCCAGTGCAAGTGGCGCAAGATTCAAGCGGAGCATATTTGGCTCTCGGCAATTTCACGGCCGACCCGGGGCAATCGTCGCTTGTTTCAATTACCGTAAACGGCGTTACGTTGTCTGGAT
>JAJYHS010000151.1 GCA_021784635.1 bacterium | reverse complement strand
AAACGGCACTCGCTGACGCTTCTTTGCCGAGTGGTGCATTGCGAGCTTTTATATGAGTTCCCATGCAACCTGTTAATAAAGCCGCAGTCAGCAAACTAAATAACGCAAGCGAACCGTTCATACCGAATCCCATCCCCAAATCCACATTGGGATCGGGAATGACTCTTTGTACGTCGGATTCAGCGCCCCTATAGGGTGGGGGCCAAAGATGAGTCGGGTAATTTCGGTGGGCGTTGAAAGAGTCACAAGATCTGTGGCGGTTCCGACTCTGACTTGATCGCCTTCGGATTCAATCACAAAATCGTGGAGCCCTAATTGTTTCGCGCGCCGGGTGATTTTTAAAAATAAATTGCGCCTGTTTATAATTCGAATCATACCAAGAAAACCCTCGTGAACAAGCGTTGGCCATTCTTTTAGGTGGCGGATGAGATTTTCGGCGTGTGACGGAGCGATCACGGTAATGGGTTGACCGGCTTCGCGGCGAATGTGGGCAAAAAGCGGCAAAAGTGCAGAAACGCCACCACCCCATTCATGAATATAGCCTTTAAGATCCCCGCCTTTACCTTCGATGGCGTAAGCACGAAGTTGATTGCTTCGGTCCCATGCTGTGTAGACGCGCGAGTTCGGAATAGTCAAATGCCGCCGAATATCTTCGGCTGTCCGAACTGTTCCGCAGGGGTGTTGTCCGTAAAGACGGAGAATAGCCTCTGGAGCCACCTTAGGCGACTGAACAATGCGCAATTCATGCATGGGCAAAAGATCAGACTTGGTTGCAAGATCTGGCAGTTGGTCGATTACGAAGCTTATCTCGCGTCCTGCCAATTCAAACCCTAGTTTGCCGTAAAAATCGTAGAGGTCGCTCCACAAGATGGCAAAGTCGGCACAGCCCTCTTCGGCAATTTGTAGACAACTATTCATGATGCTGCGGCTATACCCAAGATTTCGATGATTAGGATCTGTTACGACGCTGCCAATGGCGGCCACTTTGAATAAACCAAAGTGAGTTTTGATAATCAAAAACTTGGTTGCCGCATGGGCAATGATCGGCCCGTTGTGCTTTATAATCCGCAAATTCTCGCGATTGGGGGCGGTGAAAACTTGGGGGTATTCGGCGGCGATCGACCAATTGCGCTCTGGGCGCAACAAATGATCGAGAAACCCAATGACTTCAGGCACCTCAGATTCAAGCGGCGCGCGCGGTTCATCATTCGACATAATCGGCTCCTTTGAACACCTTTTAAGTGTAACAATTTCTGTGGACGTTGCCGTCGTCTTTCTAGTACCAACTGGTCGAGAGTCCGTGTGACAATTTAAGCATCATGCTCAAGGAGAATTATGCGAGAAAGCCTAGACCAAAAACGGAGGCGTGTTCGTGAAATCATCAAACGGTTTCAGAAAAGAATGCCGCATCCCCAGTGTGCGCTTCATCATACAAATCCCGGTGAACTTTTAGTTGCAACAATTCTCAGCGCACAGTGCACCGACGAACGTGTCAACATTGTGACAGAAACGTTGTTTAAAAAATACCCGTCAATACAGGCGTTTGCTGACGCTAAACACAGCGAACTGGAGCAGGACATTCGTTCGACAGGTTTTTATAAAAATAAAGCCCGAAATATCATAGCCGCAGCCCGTTCGATTGTGACTGAACACGGCGGCCAGGTGCCCTCAACGATAGAGGCGCTTGTGGGGTTGCCCGGTGTTGGCCGAAAAACCGCAAATGTTGTTTTGGGCAATGCGTTTGGCATCGCATCCGGGGTTGTCGTTGACACCCACGTGACCCGCCTTAGCTGTCGATTGGCACTTTCGAAAGGTAAAACGGCCGAAGCTATTGAAGAGGAGTTAAATGACCTCATCCCGAAAAGGCATTGGGTGAATTTTTCGCATTGGCTTATTCTTCACGGGCGGAGCGTCTGCAAGGCGCGCAAGCCGAATTGCGACGGATGCTTTCTCAATGACATTTGCCCGAAACTTGGCGTAATTTAAACTCTGAAATCAGGGGGTTGTGCCTCATGTTTGTTTCATTTTTCGAAAGCGCAAAATATGTCGGGCATCTTTACCCGATCGCGCTAATGCGTATTTTTCTTGGGTATTATTTTTTGAGTTCGGCGCTCATTCGACTCAGCGGTAATTTTTTAACGCAGCCAAAGCTCGCCGCGATGATTATGGATAACCTACCACAGCGCAACCTGCCCGGTTGGTACGCCAATTTCTTGCAATACGTTGTCGTCCCCGATTGGCGCATTTTTGCCTATTTCATTACCTACTGCGAGTTCATTATTGGAATTTGTTTTCTAATAGGGCTCTTTGTCCGACCGGCGTCTTTACTCGGAATTTTACTAACGCTTAATTTTATTTATATTGGCGGCCCCAATTTGACGGTGCTCGAGCAAACCTATCTTGCTTTGTTTGTCGTTATGTTCTGGGTCGGCGCGGGCCGTTGTTTCGGTCTCGATTATTACTTTTACAAGCGCCAGCGGGGACTATGGTGGTAAAAATTGGCCTGAAGGGTTGAAATGAATTCGAAGCTGAACATATCGAAAATTTCGCTGATTTTAATGTTTATTGTAGTCGGTATTTTTGCGGCAATCATCGGTTATTTTTTTAGACAAACGATCATGCAACATGAAACTCAAAAACACGAAATTCGCCTTATTGTTTATGCGCCTAAAAGTTTCATAAGTTCGTTTGGGCCCGGTGAAGAAATAAAGAAGAATTTTGAGAAAACGTGTGGTTGTACGGTTGACTACGTCGATATGGGAGGCGCTCAAACAGCTATCGACAAAATGAAACTCGACCCAACTCGCCGGGTCGATGTGGTTTTGGGTGTCGATCTGCTCGATCTGGAAAACGTTTCGAAATCGATTCCGACCCAAGAAGTGATGTTGCCTAATGAGAACTTTCGAAAAGAAGTTCATACAATGGTCTTCCCCCGTTATGTTCCGTACGACTGGTCGCCAATGGGTTTTGTTTATCGCCGGGGCGAAGTAAAACCGTTTAAAAGCCTTGCGGAATTCTTAAAAATGGCGCCAGCAAAGTCGTTAGTGCTAGAAGATCCAGGGCTTAGCTCGGCGGGGCTTGAATGGTTGTATTGGATTTTTCGAACGCAAACAAATGTTCGTGGTGCGCTTCAGTCTTTGCGTCGAGTGACCGAAACAGTCGCGCCAACATGGTCAATGGCTTACGGATTATTTAAAAGCGGCCAAGCTAAAATCGCATTTAGTTATCTGACTTCTCTTGTATATCATTGGCAGGTTGAAAAAGATCATCGATATCAATTTATGCCATTTCAAGAAGGGCAGCCTGCGCAGATTGAATATGCTTTTGTTCCTGATTCATGCTGGGACTGCGCAACGGCAAAAGATTTTGTCCGCGACCTTTTGACGGTTCAAAATCAAAAGTTACTAGCTGAAAAAAACTTTATGTACCCCGTAATCGCCGGTGTGCCGCTAAGCGGAGCCTTTCGGGATTTGCCGAAAGTTAAGGTTTTGGGGCGCGAAGGGCTCGGTAAGTTTGCGCATAAACAAAATGAACTGATTCAGGCATGGCAGAATTTCTGAATGAGTTTTCGAGCGTCTTTGCGTTTTCACTCGCACAGTCGTTGCTCTCGGCTTCTATAGCAATTCTTGTCGGTTTTTTGGGCGCGTTTGGAATCGTCGGATTTCGTCAGGGCATGCAGAGGCGTTTGGGCGAGGTGATACTTTTGCTCCCAGGGCTATTGCCCGCGCTATTTGTAATACTTGCGACTCTGAATATAGTCGGCTCATTGACGACTTTTCCGTTTGGGATTTACGGCGTGGTGATTGCGCACGTTCTGGCTAACTTTGGCATTATAGCGGTTGTGCTGGCTCGCGCACTTGAAACTAAATTAGGTGGTGTCATCGAAATTGCGACGATTGAAGGGGCGTCGAAGTGGCGGATCATATGGCAGTGCGTTCGTGGATTAAAAGGCGAAGCCACGGGTTTATTCTTCTTTCTTTTTGTCGTGTGTTTCACGAGTTTTTCGATACCACTTGTGTTGGGCGCGCGTACCGGGGCCACGATTGAAGTTTTAATTTATCGCGAATTCATTCAGCATGCTGCGATCAAACGGGCTTTACTTTTAGCCGGGTTTGAAGCGGCACTGGTATTTATGTTTTCGCTTGTTTTAAGTGTAGGCTACAGTCAAAACGAACGGCAACCCCGGTTTTTGCGACGAGTTTTTCTCCCCCAAGCGTTATTTGCGACGCTTTTTATATCGGTTGTCGTAATCGCCGGGTCGCTGCATGGCTTGTCGGTCGGTCTTAAACAATTGCTTGCTGCAGATGTATTGAAAGAACAGATTTTTTTGCGGTTTATGGGCACGATTTTTGAGGCGTTTGCGGTCAGTTTGCTTACGGGGATGTTTTTTGTCGGCGTGTTCCTTTTATCCTCTCATAAAATTGTCGATCGTATATTAGCCGGCTACGTTGCGCCGAGCCTAGTGCTCACC
>JAJYHS010000086.1 GCA_021784635.1 bacterium | reverse complement strand
ACTGGTGCCGCTGAAATACTGTCGTAACAACTCTCAATCTTCGGCCCGGGAGAGCCGTCGGCGTTTGCCGCACCGAAGATAGCGATTACGATCGCGATTAAAAAAGCAAATGCGCCATACCGATTCATTTGGGGGGCTTAGCGGCTTGGCGTTGGAGTGCTTTCGTAACATACGGAATCACTCCGAACGTCAGTGATATATAATTTGTTTTTAATCGCATCCCAGGTTCGATCAAAAGCGCATTTAATGCCATGCCCAGCGACGTGCATCCCGCTCTTTGCGTCGCCGACAGCCTGATTGGTGGCCGTTGCCGTATTGCTTTTAACCAAATCGACAAGAGAGTGCCAGGTTAATCCTTCGCCGGTGTTCGTGATGTTGTCGATGGCCATAAATGGAACTTGAACTTCAGCAACCGGTTCGCTGTTATTGTAGTCAAGCATGGCGATGACGGCGCGGCTCCCGTGAAAATTGGTCAACCAAGATCCACCGATTGACCCTTTGCTTGTTCGAAGGGCCGTGCGAAACGGGTAATCCCACTCGCCGCTAATTCCTGTGTAAAAGCCGTTCAACGAATTGATGTCTTTTACGGCATTGGGAGTCGTCGTATAGAAAACGATCAGACCTAGCTGGACATCCGCAGGAGGTGAGCGTTTGCCAAAAGCATAAGTCGGTGCGATTGGAACTAAATTAAAAAACGGCGTTAGGCCAGGGCCGGTTTGACTAAATGAAAAAAAGCTAGCTCCGAAGCCCATGCGAAAGGCCGTAGACATATTTTTTACCGGAAGTGGAATGTTGAAATCGGGCGCGACAAACAAACCAAGCCCCCATACGACATAATTCGGACCGAGCGCGTGTATACCGGAATAAATCTGCGGAACGATTTCTCGGCAAATATGTGCTTCTTTTTCAAGCGCCAGAACGTTAATGGGCTGCTTCAATGTCGCCGCTTTTCTGTTAATTAAATCGGTAAGAGCCTGGCAGGCTGCCAACGATTCAACTTTTACGACTGGGTGTAACGACTGTTTTGTAACGGTAGCGGCTTTGGCGAAAGCACTCAGTGAAAGGGCCGCTAAAAATGCCGCAATAGTATCCGCGTACGGGCGCATGACGTCCTCCAATAATTAAGGTGCACAAGCGTTTTTGTGAACACTGCAATCTATTGGCCATACGTCAGAACGAACTCAGTCGATGAAGAAGTATCGGTTTTGCCGAAGTCCGTCACTTGATTTGAATTTGCTACAGACTTCGCCGTGATAAGGGTTTGAACGAAAAATTAATTCGACAGGATTTTAGCCAGTTCAATTAAACTATGATCGACATGTTTCTTCTTATGAAGGCAGTCTGAAAGTTCACAGGTGACCATTTCCTGACCACGCACGCCAATCATGATATCGCACTGTCCGTGCAATATTTCATCCACGGACTTTGCGCCCATCCGACTTGCGAGAAGACGATCCATAGCAGTGGGGGCGCCGCCGCGTTGAATGTGACCGAGAACGCAAACTTTTGATTCGAGTCCGGAGCTCTTTCGAATTTCATCAGCGAGATCGTACGCGCGACCGGGCTTTGGCCCTTCGGCAGCGACTAAGATAGATGACATTTTACCGCGTGCAATCCCTCGCTTGATGAGTTCAATTGTATGTTTAAGTTCAAACGGATGTTCAGGTATAAAAATATCTTCAGCACCGCCCGCTAAACCCGCCGCGACGGCGATAAACCCGGATTCGCGGCCCATAACCTCAATTATAAATAAACGATCATGGCTTGCTGCCGTGTCGCGAATCCGGTCGATCGCATCGAGCGCCGTGTTGACTGCGGTGTCAAATCCGATGGTGTATTCTGTGCCGTAAATATCATTGTCTATAGTTCCGGGTATACCAACCACCGGAATTTGCTGCTCTTGCCACAATAAATTCGCTCCCGTAAATGAGCCATCGCCACCTATGCAGATAAGTCCGTCGATGCCAAAAGAGCGTAAATTTTCAGCGGCTATTTTTCGATACTTGGCTTCGCGAAATTCCGGGCAACGCCCAGCTTTCAAAATGCTGCCGCCGCGTTGGATGATATTGGCGACAGAACGTAGCTCCATTTCGTTAAATTCTTTTTTGAGAAAGCCCGTATATCCTTGAACAATCCCGACGACGCGAAGGTTTCGCAAAATCGCGGTACGCACAACAGCGCGAATAGCCGCGTTCATGCCGGGGGCGTCGCCACCGCTTGCATAAACGCCGAGCGTCTTTAAATTTTTAGAATCAAAATGCGCCATGACAGGAGTTCATCGTCGCTGCATGACGAAATTGAGTCAAGCGAGTTCGATGGACTACTGAATTCTGACAGCTGTGCCGGAACCTATAACACCGTTATCGTAAATGAGCTGCACGCTCGCCGTGCTATTGACTCCCGCAGTTGGTGAACCGTTGACTTGAATTTGCAGTAATCCTCCAGCCGAGTTTACACCACCGTACCAACTATACGTTGGCCCGACTGAAATATTGGCTTCAAATCCAGAGTTACTGTTGATCGGATAAAAATTTGCCGAGGCGCTTGGCGCAGCGACACCCGCGCCCATGAAGCTCGCGGTAAGAAATTGAATTTGACCCGGCGAAGTACCAGTTGGCGGCGTACTAAAAGTGTCGTCTTCAAGAGTCAGTCGTAAAGTTGGCTGACCAATCCCAGAGCAGCTGTAACTGCTGCAAACGCCGGCCGCGCTCATAACTTGATCCCAGGCGGCACCATTCGTGACATTAAGTGAAGTCGTTTGATAAACAGCGGTGTTGGGATTCGCATATGGGGTGCCGTAGCCATAGCCATAAGGGCTATATGGTCCTGCGGTACATCCGGTCGGGCCGCAGTTAGGGTTGTACGGAGCGTTGCTGTTACTTCCCGTTGAACCGCATCCCATAAGCGAAAACAAAATGGTAAAAGCGGTGAGTGTCAATACAATGGCTTTCATAGAAAAGCTCCTCTTCTCAATGAAATCTATTCATAATTTATGCCAATTTTCGCAGCCACTATACGAGGTTGAAAGTGCTTTTAGATGACAAATTAAGGCTTCAATGCCAATTTTTGTCTCTATGAAACAGTTTAAATTATTTTGTGTAGTAGCCGGATTCGCCTTCACTTCGGTTTTTTCGACCCGCGCAGTAGCGCTGCCATTTGAGGGTCATCGCATCGTTATGAGCGTTGCCAACCGCTACGCCGCGCTTGCTGGCCAAGATATAGCTGAGCACGGCGGCAACGTTGTCGACTGCGCAATAGCCATGGTTCTCGTTATGGCCGTGACCAATCCCACTTTTGGAGCGTTGGGTGGCGGAGGATTTGCGCTTGTGAAAATGAACGGCCCCGTTCGCGCGCTCGATTTTCGTGAAACAGCAACGGCTGCAATGACGCCGACATATTATTTAAAAAAAGCTCGCAACGCCTCTATCACCGGGGGGGCGTCTGTTGGAGTGCCGGGGATTGTGGCCGGTCTTTGGGCGCTTCACAAACGTTATGGCCACCTGCCGTGGAAGATGCTTTTTACCCGCGCGCTTTTTCTTGCCCGCCACGGCTTTCGGCTCAGCGGTAAGGTTTACGACGCGCTTTTATCAAATAAAAAAAGATTTAATTTAAAAGCGCGCGAACTCTTTTTAAAAGACGGCAAGCCTTATTTGCCAGGATCAATCATTGTACAAAAGGGGCTTTGGCAAGCTTTGCGCATGATTCGTGATCGTGGCGCAAATGCGTTTTATTCTGGGCCCATTGCTCGTGATATTGTCAAAGCCGTGCGTGCCACGGGCGGCGATATGGTGATGAATGATTTAAACAAATATCACGTTGTTTGGCGCAAGCCACTTGTTACTCAATATCACGGTTATGACGTTTACTTGATGCCGCCACCGAGTAGCGGCGGTATTATCACGATTCGCGCGCTTCGCCTGCTTGATTTATCCGGAATCGACAAGACTCCGTTACTTAGTGCCAATGAATTTAGTTTAATGGGTCAAGTTTTGGAGCGCGCCTTTATGGATCGCAGTGACATGGGCGACCCGGCGTTTGTTAATATGAAATTGTCGACCTATATAAACCCCGTGCGCTTGCGAAAACTGGCTGGCTCCATTCGAATGAACCACGTAATGTCAGCCAAAGAATTGGCCGCTTACATGGGGGTGCCATTTCATCCTGCTAAAATGCCGGGCGAACCCGAAGCGCGTGAGACAACGCATTTGTCGGTTCTTGATAGCAAAGGGGACGCCGTTTCAATGACCTATACTCTCAACGGAAATTTCGGCTCGGGCGTAGCCACTTCAAAATACGGTATTATGCTTAACGATGAAATGGATGATTTTACAACTCATCCTGGCAAGCCCAATATGTTTGGCCTTATTCAAGGCAAAAGCAACGATGTGCAAGCCGGCAAGCGGCCATTGAGTTCAATGAGTCCAACAATGGTGGCGAAAAACGGTAAAATTATAATGGCGCTCGGGGCTCCCGGTGGGCCGCGTATTATCTCAAGCGTAATTCAAGTACTTTATCGCGTGCTGGCGCG
>JAJYHS010000062.1 GCA_021784635.1 bacterium | reverse complement strand
TCGGGCTTTGGCTCTCAATTAAATCAAGAACGCTCTCCGCCTGCACAAGATCAATCCGTCCGCTCATTACTGCGCGATAAGTAAATTCACCGCGCTCGGCAAGGCGCGCCCCTGAGCGCACCAAAACATGTAGAATTTGGCCGACAATATGGGGGTTGCCGTGACACGAAATCTCAAAGCTTGGTTCTCGCGTATAAGATCGGCCTTTTGCAAAATACGTGACCATAACCTCGTCGATCACTTCACCGTCGAAAGGATTACGCAAAAAGGTGTAATACGCTCGATGGTCACACAAGTCCTTTGTTAAATCAGGCGCAATCGCCCGCATGACAAAATCGGCGTTTTCACCACTTACGCGAATTATAGCTAAAGCCGACACCCCTTGCGCCGTCGCGAGCGCGCAAATTGTGTCTCGATCATGGTCAGGATGAAACATACATCATTGTGGAGAGCGCTCCGCGGACAACTCGTGGTCCACTGTGTCTTCAGCTCTTACTGCATAAATTTTTATTTTTTTAAAAAACCCTTCTCCAACTGACCGGCTACGCACTCGCCCGTCTTCAGCTAGATACTGGTGTATGACTTTTCGATCTCGAGGCGTCAACCCTCCGAAATACACTGCTTTACCTTTCTCAAGCGCTACATTTTTAAGTTTTTCTGCCAGATCCGTAAGCTCTTGATTTGCTTGATCGCGAAAGCCCGCATTATCAACCCGGATCGACACATGCGATTCTGGGAGTCGGTGCTGCACAACTCGAGTTAAAAAGAGTTGAATTGCATCGAGAAGTTGCCCTTCTCGCGCGCGAAATATCTCCTCGTCTGCGCCGTGAATTTCAACATTTATATTGTCTTCTCCCTCCGCAACAACGTCATAATCAAATACAAGTTCGGACGTCGCCTTAAGACCCTCAAGGCAATCCTCAATGACTGATTTCGTATCGCTCGGCTTTTCGTCGCTTGAGTTTTTACCGAATAATTTACCAAAAAATCCTGACATATAACTCCTCCTTTTTAGGCGTGGGCAACTGATAATTGTTTCTTTTCTCTCATAAATAAATACTGTTGTAGAAATCCAAATAGCGAACTTACAAAAATATAAAGCGTCAAGCCGCTAGGCAATGATACGGTCATGGCCATAAAAATAAAGGGCATAAACTGTAGAATTTTCTGTTGTGACGGATCCATTGTGCTTGGGGTGATCTTCTGTTGCGCCCACATTGCGACACCCATTAATATCGGCAAAACATAGTACGGGTCTTTTGTACTTAAATCGTGAATCCAAAATATAAACGGCGCCTTATAAAGCTCGATGCTCTGGCCCAATACTTCGTAAAGGGCAAAAAATATTGGGATTTGCAAAAACATCGGCAAACAGCCGCCAACAGGATTGGCATGATTTTCGCGCATCAATTTCATCATTTCTTGATTCATTGTCTTTGCATCATCTTTGTATCGCTCACGCAAAGCTTTGATTTGCGGTTGAATCCGCGCCATCGCCTTCATTTGCTTATAACTTAAAATGCTAAATGGCGCCGCGATCAGTCGCACAAGAAGCGTCAGAACAATAATAACCCATCCCCAATTGCCGACTACGCCGTGAATCATCATCATGAGCCAGAAAAGCCATTTTGCGATCATCGTGAAAAATCCAAAATTAATAAGGCCTGTCATTTCCGGCGCAATGCTTTTTAACAAATTATATCTCTTGGGTCCGGCAAAGCCCGTATACGAAACGTTAAACTGAGAATTTTGATTGAGTCTCTCGTAGCGCAAGGTTGCCACTGCCTTGGGTTCGGCTTCGCTCCCATCTTTTTTCGGATCGGTCCAAAATTGCAAACTTGGCCTTACCGGCGATTGATCGAGAACTGCAACCGCAAAATATTGCGACCCATATCCCGTCACTAATGCCTCATTGTAGCTCGAATTCAAATATTTATCTGGTTTAACGATGGTGCGGCTGATCTTATCGGAATGGTTAACGAATAATTCTTCGTGATCAAACCGCCCGGCAAAAAACCCTGAAACGGCAGGCGGTATTTTATCTGCAATTTGAGTAAATAACCCTTTAAATGACGGGTCGATGTTAGTGACTTGAATGTTTGTTTTAAAAGTATACCGATTCGAGTTAATTATTATTTGCTTCCTTATACTCATTGCGCCGACCTGCGCTTTACCAACAAAAGTATCTGGGCCATCTTGATGAACATCAAATGTAAGCGGTTTGGGCTGACCAATAAGGCCAGTACTAAATAGATCAAACTTAGGCCCGTGTGCAAATCGAATCTGTTTGTTTTGTCGATTTGAATATTTATTTAACCGGATATCTCGAATCGCCATGCCTTTTGACGATAAAATAAAGCTCCAGGTTGCATTTGCAAACTTGAGTGTTTTCTCCGGTACTACAACTGCGCCTTTTACAGTTTTGGTGTTTATCGCTGCCTGTTCTTTGTTTTGTTCTGCTGTTTGCTTAGGCTCTGCCGCTTGATTTGCCTCTTTAACTATAGGGCCTTTTGATTTTGGCGCTGGATATTTTTTTGCCAAATATGACTGCCACCCCATCCACACAAATCCAATGAGAATGACTGTCAAAATAAAGCGGCTATCGAAAGCTGGCCCTTGTTGATTAGAATCAGACATCTGAGCTCCTTGGAGGAATTGGGTCATAGCCGCAGCGACCCATTGGATGGCAAGATAAAAGGCGCCGGATCGAGTGCAAGCAGGCACGGTGAAACGGCAATGTTTTAAAGCAGTCTATAGTATAACTAGAACACGACGGATAAAATCGGCAGTTCCCGCCAAGAAACGGGCTCAGCAAAACTTGATAAACTCGCACAAGTAAAATCGCGACAACACTAGGTGCGGCGACTACCCATGATTTCAAGTTTGTTAATTGCATTTCTGATGGAAGCGTTGAACCCTTCATAATTTAGGCCTTTATAAAATAGAGGACCGCGATTGAGAAAAATAAAATTAACATCAACACAAATATTTTGGTGCTGAGGTAATGCAGACCGCAAACTTTCACGAATCCACCTCTTTAAACGGTTCCGCATGACCGCATTGCCAACGTAACGAGGGACAGTCCATCCCACACGGATTTGGCCCGCGCTCTTTTTAACGAATGCTAAAATTAGCCAATCGCTAATCTTAAAAGATCGACCAACCCGCTGAATACGCTGAAAATCTTGACGGCCGCCCAGACGCAGCCGAGAAAAATTATTTTCCACCGATTGTGACGACGAGACGTTTTCTGCCCTTTTTTCGTCTTCGGGCAATGACTTTTCGACCGTTTTTTGTGGCCATTCTTGTTCTAAAACCATGAACACGTTTACGGCGGATTCGGCTGGGCTGGTATGTTCGTTTCGCCATTTATGACTCCCAAAATGAAATTTTTGTGAAAGCATAGAACCACAGGGGATTGTGACCCGTCAAGACATTGAATAATGATAACGGGCATGTTATTAAGGCCACCGTTTTACAATTGTTGGGGGGGCCTTGGATTTTCACGTAGTCTGGCGACAGATCAAAGAAGCCATCATTGCAAAGAATTCACACAATCAGCCTTTGATTATGTGGTTTAACCCCACAGAACTCGAAGACGTCGTGGCCCAGCAAGATGGCTATATTTTTAAATTGAAAGTTCCTACTGCCCTACATCAGTATTGGATTTCGCAAAATTTACTCGAAGTCATTTCAAGTGAAATTGCGACTTATTGTTCGTTTTCGTTTCATGTCGAACTTATTGTTGTAAAACCGGAAGTTCCCGAACGCCCCATTTTGTCGCAATCATTGGCCCCAACGCCGGTCCCTGAAGAGCCTTCCCGCCGCAGTGTTACCTTTGCCCAAACGCGAGATTCCCTAAACCCTGAGTATACGTTTTCAACCTTTGTCGTCGGTAGAAACAATGAATTTGCCCATGCCGTTTCTTACAGTATCGCAAAAAATCCTGGCACGGAAAATTACAATCCTCTTTTTATCTACGGTCCAACAGGCATGGGTAAAACGCATCTATTAAATGCCGTTGGTAATCATCTAAAAGAGCATTTTCCAAATTTGTCTATTTGTTACTGTTCAGCAGAAAGGTTCTTAAACGAATGTATTTCTAGCATTCGCCGTAACGAAATGCACAAATTTCGCCAAAAGTACCGGGACAAATGTAATGTCCTTTTGATGGATGACATTCAGATTCTTAATCGTGGAGAAGCCGTTCAAGAAGAGTTTTTTCATACTCTCAATGACTTTTTTGAGAAGGGTCAGCAAGTAATTGTAGCGAGTGACCACATGCCTAAAGATATCAAAGGCCTTGAGGATAGAATCCGCACTCGTCTTGAATGGGGTCTTATTGCCGATATTCAACCGCCCGATATTGAAACTCGGGTCGCTATTTTACGTTACAAGGCTGAAAGGCGCGCCATTCATCTGCCTCCTGATGTTGCCAGTTATATCGCGCGAATTTCTAAAACCTCAATTCGACAACTTGAAGGTAATCTTAATAAAATTAAGATGTTTGCCGAACTCCAAGGTGTCTC
>JAJYHS010000186.1 GCA_021784635.1 bacterium | reverse complement strand
CAGAGTCTCGAAAATTCATTGAAACAAAAAGAGGCCAACCTCGATTCTGAATTTAAGAAAAAAGACAAAAATCTGCAGAGTCGTTTGAAACAACTCGAAGACCGGGAAGTAAAGCTGAAGGCGAGCGAAAACCAACTTCTTGATTTAGAAAAGGCGTCAAATGCGCAAATTCAAGAATTACGTATAAAACTAGAGCAAGTCGCGAATCTGACCGGCGATCAAGCTCGCGAACAGCTCCGTCATGAGCTTGAAGAAGAAGTTCGCCACGATTTAGCTCCGCAATTAACTAAAATTGAAGATGAGGCCAAACGAGAGGCGGATAGAAAAGCCAAGCGCATTCTTGCCGTCGCGTTGTCGCGATATGCGAATGAAGTTTCGACGGAGCGATCAGTTACGATCATTCCGCTAAAAGGCGAAGAGATGAAAGGTAAAATTATTGGACGCGAAGGGCGGAACATTCGCGCGCTTGAAGCGGCTTGTGGCGTCGATTTGATTGTCGACGAAACGCCCGAAGCGGTCGTGATTTCGAGTTTTGATCCTGTTCGGCGCGAAATCGCCAAGCTTTCGATTGAGAAGCTGATGGAAGACGGCCGCGTCCACCCGGCGCGCATCGAAGAAGTTGTCGAAAAAGTTAAAGCTGATTTACTTGAAACAGTTAAACAAGACGGCGAAAAGGCGGCTTTTGATCTCGGGCTTTCGGGTATGCACGCGAGCCTTTTGAGTCTTGTCGGCAGTATGAAATATCGGATGGTGGGCGCGCAAAACTTGTACGACCATTCGCGTGAAGTAGCCTTTTTGGCGGGAGTCATGGCGGCAGAACTTGGCGAAGACGTTGCGGCCGCCCGACGGGCCGGGCTTTTACACGACATCGGTCAAGCCATTGATCACACGGTCGAAGGCGGCGTTTGGCAGGTGGGTGCCGATTATGCCCGCCGTTACGGTGAAAAAGAGGTGATCGTCAACGCGATTCGTTCGCAAGGGATGCGTGAAGAAGAGCGCAGTTTGCTCGGTCACATTGTTTTTGCGGCGAACGGGTTTTCAGAAGCTCGGCCAGGAGCAAACCGTCAAATGATTCAAAATTTTGTGCGGCGTCTCGAAGATCTTGAATCGGTCGCCAATTCGTTCGATGGCGTTGTGCGCACATATGCATTGCAATCCGGCAAAGAAGTGCGCGTACTCGTTGAAAGCTCGAAAATAACAGACGATCAAGCCAGTATGCTGAGTAAAGATATTGCTCGAAAAATTGAGCGCGAGCTCAGTTACCCAGGGCAAATTAAGGTCTCGGTCATTCGCGAAACGCGGATGGTGGAGCACGCACGTTGATGACGATATCGGCCGAAGAGCAACTTCATGAGCTAAAAAAAGGTTCGGTGGATCTGATCTCCGAAACTGAGCTATTGGCAAAACTCAAAGAAGCGATAGCAAAGAAAAAGCCGCTTCGAATTAAAGCGGGTTTTGATCCGTCGCGACCCGATCTTCATTTAGGTCACACCGTGCTTCTAAATAAAATGCGGCAATTTCAACGATTTGGTCATCAAGTGATTTTTTTGATCGGCGATTTTACCGCGATGATCGGCGACCCGACGGGGAAAAATCAAACGCGTCCTGCACTGACCGAAGACGAATGCATTGAAAATTCGAAAACGTACGCCCGCCAGGTATACAAAGTTTTAGATCCCGAAAAAACTGAAGTTTCATATAACTCAAGTTGGTTTAAAAAAATGTCGCCAGCCGATTTTATTCGACTGGCTTCGCAATACACGGTGGCGCGAATGCTCGAGCGCGATGATTTTGCCAAGCGCTATCGTGACCGCGTGCCAATTTCGATCCATGAGTTTTTGTATCCCTTAGTTCAGGGTTACGATTCAGTTGCGTTGCGCGCAGACGTTGAACTTGGCGGTACGGATCAAAAATTTAATTTGATAGTTGGCCGTGAAATTCAGAAATCGTATGGCGTGCCATCGCAGTGCGTGCTCACGGTGCCCATCCTCGAAGGCTTGGACGGCGTGCAAAAAATGTCGAAAAGTCTCAATAATTACATTGCCGTTGAAGATTCACCAAAAGAGATGTTCGGTAAAACAATGCGGGTCAGTGATGAGTTAATGCTGCGGTACTATGAACTTCTCACTGATATTACCACCCATGAACTCGAACTTCTAAAGCAGGATTTAGCGAACGGCCGCCGACACCCACGAGACGTCAAGGTTCAACTGGCAAAAACGCTGGTGACGCGATTTCATTCCGCCGAAGACGCAAATCGCGCCGAAGAAGAATTTCGCCGCGTTTTTTCGGGCGGCGGTTTGCCAGATGATATCCCCGTTATAGATTTGTCTCGGCGAGATTATATCGACCAGCAATTGGGTATTTGCCAGCTTTTGGTGCGCCTGAGTTTGGCCACCTCAAGTAGTGAGGCCCGCCGATTTATTGCCGGTGGCGCGGTGAAAATCAACGATGAACGAGTGGCTGATCCAAAAATGATTGTGAAGTTGGATGAAATAGACGGTCACATCATTCGGTCCAGCAAAAAAAACTTTCGTAAGGTGCGAGTGGTAGAATGAAAGTTAAATTTGTGCCGCAGAACCAGGAATTCGAGATTCGCCCCGGGCAAACGGTTCTCGATTTGGCGCACGAAAAAGGTGTTCCCATTAAATCCACTTGCAACGGTTTGCCATCGTGTGCCGAATGCCGTGTGCGAGTTGTTGACGGTGAATACAATGTTTTGCCGCCAAGTGTGAAGGAACTCAATCTTATTGGGAGCGGGTATTTTATCGATCAGCGGCGGCTGGCGTGCCAACTTGTCTGTTTTGGCGATGTAACGATTGATCTAAGCGAACAGGTTGAAAAACAAAAGCAAGCGCCACGGCGGCTTTTAGGAAATCAAAAAATCGAAGCTTCTAATGCGGTGAGCGGCATCTTAATTGAGCAAGATGCCGATATTAAACAAATGTTAACTAGCCCTGCGGCGGTGAAATCGCGAACTTTTGAAACCGGCTCGGCAAAACCACAGGCGCAATCGAAAGTAAAAGCTCCCTCGGAATCGCGACGCGCCTTTCGTTATCGGCCGCAAGCGAAGGGGTCAAATGGCAAAGGTAAGAGTGGCAAGGGGAACGGCTGAAATCTTAGCTTTTTGCGGATGGGCGGTGAGTTTGCTTGTGGGCTGCTCAGCTGCGCCAGTGAGCGGTGCAAACGTAGAACCACAATTTCAGAAAAGTATTATTCAAACGGCGTTTAATTCCGGTGAATTGCAGATGGATTGTAACCAAGCCGTCGGCCGGTTTGACCGTAATCAAAAATTAAAAATTCAAAGCGCATATGATTTTGATCGCGCCTGGACAGATTTAATGGACGCCACTCAGCCCCTGATATTTATGCGCTACGTTTCGCCGGATGACGAAACGCGGACTGAAGCGAGCGCGTGCAAGGCGAAGGTACGTCGTGCAATCGCACAAGCGTTTACAAATCGGCGCCTTTACCATCTTGTGAGCACGACAAATGTTGAGGACATGGACCAAGAACGTTTAGTGGTGATTTTGAGTCGTAATTTTGAACGGCATGGTGCAACCTTGAGCGCCTTTAAGCTTAAAAAATTGCGCATACTTGAACTCAAACTCAACAACCTCGTAAAAACCTATAAACAAAATCTCAAGAGCAACAAATCAACACTTACGTTCACGGGCGACGAGCTTGCGGGGATGAGCAGCGATTTTCTTGCCGCAGTGAAATCTAAAACGCAAGCGACACCCGCGACTTCGTCGAAACCCGCGAGCCCTTCTACTACTGTAACCGCAACTACTGCCACAGTCGCACCCACTGCCGCGTCAAACACTACATCCACGCCAACACCAACTTATGCGGTGCCGGTAACCCGATCGAATTTTATTCAAGTATTAACGGACGCGCAGTCAGCCCAAACTCGCCGTGCGATGATGACCGCGTACGAAAATCGTGCTTCGGCGAACATTCAAATTTTGGCAGAAGCTATTCGCGTACGCGAAAGAATTGCGCGGCTACTCGGGTTTAAAAATTGGGCCGAATATCGTGTCCAAGAAAATATGGCAAGAGATTCGAAAAACGTGATGGCGACGCTGAACGAACTCAGAGCTGATTTTTCGCCATTGTACGCCAAAGAACAGGCGCAGTTATTACAGTTAAAACAAAACTTACTTGTGAACACCAAGCCGGAGGATCAAGCGTCAAACCAGCAAGCATCGAACAAACAAGCGTCGAACAAACCTTTGAAAAGTAAACAGTCGAATACCAGCCCCGCGGCAAAACTACCCGCAGCCAAGCAACCCGCGACAAAGCAACCAGCAGTGGCGCTGCACGCGTGGGACATAAGGTATTTAACGAAACAATTGGAAATCAGCGATTTTGGTTTGAGCTCGAATGAAGTGCGGCAATATTTTCCGGCTGATACGGTCACGTCGAAAATACTTTCGTTGCTTTCAACTGTTTTTGGAGTTCGTTTTGAAAGGGTCGATGGCGCAGTGGTTTGGTCGGACGGAGTCAAGCTGTATGCGATTGTTGATCCCGGCGAAAATTCCG
>JAJYHS010000198.1 GCA_021784635.1 bacterium | reverse complement strand
TCAGTTAAAAAATTAGGACGCGATCGAATCAGGTTTAAATAATAACTCGATAACTTTCTTATATTCGGGTTAATCGGCGGTGTTCCGATGATAAACGACGTTAAGTTACCCCGTGTGATTTGCCAGGTGGGCAATGGGTTTTTAGGATTGTGCGACGTGGGCGTATGAAATGTAATGCCAAGAGTGCGGAGGCTCCAAACAAAAATCACATAGAAGCAAAACATGCGTTTCACCGAGCTTCTCCTCTAGTGACGCGCAAAACTTTAGAAAGATCGCGAACCGCAATAACAACGAGTAAAGGCAGACCGACTAAACTGGTCACAGTTAGTAATTCGGCATTTTTAAAATACACGGCGGTTGAGGTGAGCAAAACAAATGCGGCATAGTAGGAGGCAGTGTGAATAAATGGGTTTAAAACTTCATAGTTGGGGGTGAAGTTCGCGGCTGTCGTATCTGCTCGCAGCGCTTTATAAACGGGCAACCTCAAATCGGTACTATGGCCGTCAATATTGCGCACGCGCAACTCATTGTCGCCCGGCGCGTACGATAAAACTACAATATGATCATGGCCCGGCATTGGGGTTGCGGTCGCATTCGCAATTGAAGATATTGAAAACGCGATGATCATAACCAGCGTCACTATGAATGACGTAGTCAACGTTAGAGGGGGCGCCCGTAAACTCCCACAATTGAGTGTTTTCATAGCAGTGGTATCGTGAGCTTGCGTCACTTGACCGTCAATGACCGGTCGAAAATGTAAACGAATCTCGATGACAATTAAAAAACCGAGACACAAAGCCCATCCGGGTTTTATTATAAAAAATATGAAAGCATTGTATTCGCAAAGAAAATATGAGCGCGTTGAGACCCGCCTTCAAGACATCCCGATGCCGGAGCTTCGAAATGGCGAAGTTAAAATTAAAGTTGAATATTCAAGTCTCAATTTCAAGGATGCACTGGGTGTAACCGGTGTCGGCAGCATTTTTAAAAAATTCCCGATTGTTGGCGGAATCGACGCCGCTGGTGAAGTGGTCGAAACTCGGTCGCCAAAATTCAATGTGGGCGACATCGTTTTGATAACGGGCTGCGGGCTAGGTGAAACTCACGACGGCGGATATGCCGAATTTGTGATTGAATCGGACCAAAATGTTGTATCGTGCGCGACACTTACCGCACGTCAGGCGATGATCTTCGGTACTGCCGGTTTTACCGCTGAGCTTGCGCTCGCGCGAATGCTGCAAAACGGTCAAAAGCCGGATATGGGCCCAATTTTAGTGACGGGGGCATCAGGTGGGGTGGGCCAATTTGCGGTTCGCGCGTTTGTGCGTGCGGGTTTTGAAGTACATGCGTTGACCGGCAAATTTGAAATGCGCGAGCGTTTAATGAAATTAGGCGTGAAAAAAATTGTTCTACCGCAAGAGTTTTTGCCGGACGCGAATGTCGCGCCACGAGCACTTGAGTCGGTACAGTATGGCGGCGCGGTTGACAATCTCGGCGGTAAGACTTTAGCGGCGCTCATAGCGCGAACGCAACTCTGGGGGAGTGTGGCAAGCATTGGTCTTGCCGAGGGCCCCGAGCTTCAGACGACTGCTATGCCGATGATTCTTCGCGGGGTGAGTCTTCTTGGAATTTCATCCAATAATTGCCCCTATAATCTTCGCCTCAATTTGTGGCAAAAAATCGCCGGCGAAGTGGCTAATGACAAACGCGAAATGTCCGCTCTCGAAACTTTTGTCGCGCGTGAAATCGCACTCGACCAAGTGGTCAATGTTGCAAAAGAGATGCTTTCTAGACAAACGCACGGCAGAATTTTAGTTAAGATTTGAGACAAAGATACGGCGCGATCTTCTCTAAAAAGTCGAACATTTTGACACGCATCACGTCACCACTCAAAAGAACGCGACGAAAGTTTTTAGGCTAAAGTTTTATAGTCAAAGGTCCGAACCGCCTTTCAGCTAGGGGGTTGAAGGTCAACCCCTCAGTGTGGGGGGATACATGAAAACCAAAGTTCATGGGCTTTTTGCGATCGTTATGTTGGCCGCCCTGACCGGTTGTGGCGGCGTTAAATTCTCGTCGGCCTTTTCGGCGGCAGCGCAAGTCAATGGCGGGCAAAATCCCACGCAACAGACCAACACTCCAGCAGCCCCGGCGTGTGTTCTAAGTAATTCCGACTACACATTAGACGAACAACTGCAGGATTTTGAGATCGTCTCCCAGACCAACGTCGATTTTGGCTTTAACCTTTTGAGCGGCTTGATCAATGCGTTTGGCCTGAACATTCAGACGAAAAGCGGCCAAATGACCATGGTGTTTACATTGCACCCGACGCTTGCGCCTGAAAACGTGGCTGCCAATTCCACGGGTACGGCGAGCATGAGCAGTAACAGTTTTAGTTTCAATCTCGGTATTTGGCAGATCGGTGTAAATGCAAGTTATTTTTATCAAACTCCTTTAAGCACACTCACCGGCAATACGATCAAAAACGGTCTTTCGAATTTGCGTTCGAATTTCAACGCGAACAACTCCGCCAGTAGCGCCGCGTGGAGCACGCACGTGGTTTGGGCCGATAACAATGCGGGACAGTATGTGATCCCCGACGGCAGTATTGCGGGAATTCACTTAAACGATCAGTTTGCGTTTTATAACGTTCAGTATTTGTGGCAAGGCGCCCCGTGCGAAAGCAACTTAATTACCGCAAAACGTACCACCCTTTTACCGGTCGCCCTGGCTACCGTGGTTCAAGTTGATCCGAATTCTGCGGTTCTACAAATTACGGCGCGGAATACGGATGATCCGATCGCATTGGGTGCGCAAGTTGTCCCATCATCACTACCCACTCCGGTTGGAGTGAATGTGCGCGTTCTCTCAAACTCGGTGCAAATCGGCAACATCACCGGATCGAGCCTTCCCGTTCAAGCGGGTACGCCGTCTGTGGATCTGAATTCATACTTAAGCGCGCAAACTCAAACATTTTTAAGTTCATACAACTGGTACCCACGCAACTAGCGGGCAGTTAGCGCTTGTTGTCGGGACTGGCAAATCGCATGTATTCGTGGGCATATTAGTTGAACAACGGGAGGCTGAATCATCATGAACGAAAAAATTATCGAAGCGCTGAACTGGCGATACGCCACTAAAATTTTTGATCCAAATAAAAAAATTTCGCAAAAAGATTGGAGTACCCTCGAAGAAGCGCTTCGTTTGGCGCCATCTTCATACGGCTTACAGCCGTGGCGGTTCATTGTTGTGCAAAATCCTGAAATACGAAAGAAACTTCGCGCTGTCGCGTGGAATCAACCTCAGGTCACGGACGCTTCTCACTTTGTCGTCGTCACAACCAAAGATAAGATCGACGAGGCATTCGTTGATTCGTACGTGCAAAAAATCGCAACAGTACGGGGTATAGATAAATCAAGTTTAGACGGTTTCAGAAACTCAATGGTGGGCGATGTGGTGAAAGGCCCTCGCGCGAGTAAAATTCAACATTGGACTCAGCGGCAAGCTTATATTGCCGTCGGGTTTTTGCTTGAGACAGCCGCGCTTTTACATATCGATGCCTGCCCGATGGAGGGCCTTGATGCTGCCGCCTTCGATAAAATTCTCAAGCTCGAAGGCACGGGTTGGGGATCTGTGGCAATGGTCGGCCTCGGTTATCGTTCGAACAAAGATCAGCTCGCCTCGGCAAAGAAAGTCCGTTTTGACAAATCACAAGTAATTCAAGTGATCGACTAGAGATATTACTTAAGTTGTTCGGCAAGCCACGCGAGAGTTTTCGGCCAAACGTCTTTGGCTGAAGGCTCGTGGTAAGCCGGCCGCTCGTCGCAAAAGAATGCGTGACCCGCTTCAGGGTAAACCCAGGCATCAAATTTTTTATTTAGCGCTTTCAACTGCGCCGCCACGGCATCGCGATCCTCTTTCGGTATGCTTTGGTCTTTCTCGCCGTAAACCAAAAGTAGTGGGCAACGCAAATTTTTAAAATCCTCCAAAATCGGAGTAAAACCGATATTGGGGCGTACGCGTGCCATACCGCCGCCATAGTACGAAACGGCTGCTTTAAGTGACAAATGGCACGCGCTTAGCGCGGCCACAAAGCCGCCCATGCAGTAGCCGATTGCCGCGACACGAGAACGGTCGACCGACGGTTGTTCGACCAGATACTCGTATGTGGCCGTTGCATCGTCGATGAATTGGGCATTGGTGAGCCCCGAAAGAATGGGCATTACTTTGGTAAAATCGCTGTAACTGACTTCATGGTGGTCGCCTATACGATGGAATAATTCGGGCGCAGCCGCGACGTAGCCTTGTTCGGCAAATCGCGTACAGACGCTTCGAATGTGCGAGGTGACGCCAAACGCTTCTTGATAAACAATAATAGTTTTATGCTTTTCAGTTGCGCCTTTTTTTGCCGCCGGTTCGGCGATAAAAACGGACATCGGCCCGGTACCGGTTTTCACAGTTGCCCATTTTTCAACGATGTTCGTCATTGTTGTTTAATCTCCGTTTGTTGCGTGGCCGTTAAAAGTCATAGTGCCGCTTACATTGCCGAAGGTATTGAAAAATTGGCATGTAAACGGCGTCGTTTTCTCA
>JAJYHS010000173.1 GCA_021784635.1 bacterium | reverse complement strand
GCGTAGAAAGCGATGAAATGTGGTCGCTTTTTGATCCCAAAGATGTCCCTGAATTCGTCGACCTTTACGGCGAAGACTTTGAAAAGGCTTACGTGACCGCTGAGCAAGAAAATCGCTTCGTTAAGCAAATCAAGGCGCGCGAATTGTATAGCCGTATGATGAAAACTCTTGCGCAAACCGGTAACGGTTGGATGACCTTCAAAGACGCGTGCAACAAAAAGTGCAACCAAACAGCACTGGTCCCGAATGAGGCTGGAGCGGCTGCGATGGCCGGTGCACCGCGCGTCGTACATCTGTCGAATTTGTGCACTGAAATTTTAGAAGTAACCGGAACCAAAGAAACTGCAGTTTGCAATCTCGGTTCGATCAACTTGAACAATCATTTCATAGACGGAAGTTTCGATTTCGAGAAATTGGCCTCGACCGTGCGGACGGCGATCAAGTATCTCGATCGCGTCATCGACATCAATTTTTATCCGATTTCGACAGCGAAAGATTCAAATCTGAAATGGCGCCCTGTGGGCCTCGGCGTGATGGGTTTGCAAGACGTGTTTTTTCGCCAGCACATTCCATTCGATTCACCTCAGGCGCTCGACCTTTCGGCAAGAATCCAAGAGGCCATCTATTACAACGCGCTCAAAACATCGTGCGAGCTTGCCGAACGTCACGGCCAGCACGAAGCTTTTCCGCTGACCCGCGCGGCACAAGGCGAACTGCAATTTGACAATTGGGGAGTCGTCCCCTCCGACATGGAAAAATGGGAGAAACTGCGCCGAAAAATAAAGAAAATTGGTTTGCGTAATTCGCTGATGATCGCAATTGCCCCTACGGCGACTATAGCATCTATCACCGGGGTTTACGAAGCGATCGAACCGCAGATTTCAAATTTGTTTAAACGCGAAACTCTTTCGGGTGAATTCATTCAAATCAACCGCTACCTCGTGGCCAAACTTAAACAGCTCGGCGTTTGGAGTGAGGAACTTCGCAATCGAATTAAAGCTAACGAAGGTTCCATTCAAGAAATCGACGAAATTCCGGCCGATGTAAAACTTGTCTATCGAACGGTTTGGGAAATTCCTCAAAAATCGCTGATCGATATGGCCGCCGCTCGCGGGCCGTATATTGATCAAAGTCAGAGTCTGAATTTGTTTATGGAGTCGCCCACAATCGGCAAACTCTCAAGCATGTACATGTACGCATGGAAGAGCGGCCTCAAAACGACCTATTATTTGCGCTCGCGGCCAGCCACTCGAATCTCCAAAGTAACCACCTATACAGATGCCGAGGCCGTTGCGTGCTCTCTTGAACATCCCGAAACCTGTGAGGCCTGCCAGTAACAGTAAGGAGTAAAAAATATGATTTTAGATCCAGGATTTAATTTAACATTGCGCCCGATGAAATACCCCGTGTTCTTTGAAATGTATAAGAACGCGCTTAAAAACAATTGGACGGTGGACGAAGTCGATTTCAGCTCCGACGTAACCGACCTTAAAATGAAACTCAATCCGGCCGAGAGATTTCTTATTCAACGTTTGGTCGCATTTTTTGCGACCGGCGATTCGATTGTCAGTAACAATTTGGTATTGAATCTTTACAAACACGTCAATTCACCCGAAGCACGGCTTTATCTATCACGCCAACTTTTCGAAGAAGCGCTCCACGTGCAATTTTACCTGACCCTCCTCGACACCTATATTCAAGATCCAAATGAACGAGCCGCGGCGTTCGCCGCGATCGATAATATTCCGTCGATTAACAAAAAAGCGCGTTTTTGCTTTAAATGGATGGATTCGATTTTTGCACTTGATCAGCTCAATAGCACGGAAGACAAGCGCAAGTTTTTGATGAATCTGATTTGCTTTGCTTCTTGCATCGAAGGTCTCTTCTTCTTCGGCGCTTTTGCCTACGTTTATTATCTGCGGTCAAAAGGGCTGTTGAGCGGTTTGGCGTCGGGCACGAATTGGGTCTTTCGCGACGAAAGCTGCCACATCAATTTTGCAATGAAAGTCATCGATACAGCCCGCGAAGAACAGCCAGAATTATTCGACGAACGCATGGCTGAAATGGTGAAAGTAATGATAGAAGAGGCAATTCAAACCGAACTTGTGTTTGCTCAAGAATTCTTAGATACAGGTCTTCCGGGTCTCAGCCTTCGCGACATGAAAACGTATCTGCAGTTCGTTGGCGATCAGAGACTTGACCGGTTGAACATTGCACCGGTTTACAAAGTCAAAAACCCGTTCAGTTTCATGGAGCTTCAAGACACACAAGAACTCACCAACTTTTTCGAACGCCGTGTATCGGCGTATCAAGTTGGCGTAACGGGTGACGTCAAGTTTGACGAAAGTTTTTAGCTGATTTGTGTGATTGCAATTTTTTGAATGCGCTGTGGATGAAACTACCAACGGTAACCCCAAGAATCCACGCGACGATTTCCATGGCGTAGTCGGATAGAGCCAAAACAGTCAGCGCCACGTACCGGCGGATTCCTGTCATATGCACAAAATTCGCCCCCGCTCCCGGCCCAGCTAAACGTGCAAAAGAAAGAAACAAAATGATAATCATTTCACAAATAAGAATAGTTGCGGAATTCAAATAGGCGTTACGCGCGTTTTTCGACAAAATTCCAATTACAAATCCGAACACAAGAGGAGTCACAAGCAAATCTTGGCTATAACCGCCGCTGTAGAGAACGGCAAAAGCGATACCGATTAATATTAAAACGCCCCGATGGGTCCATTTGTACCTTAGGTAGCGACTCACGTTGCCTCTTGTGTGTTGTTCGCACCGCCCGGTTCGCCGCCCTCGCCTGTGACACGATTCCAACCGCCCATAGGTTGGGTCGGCTGTTTCATCACGTAATAGAAATAGGGGATCACAAACGCCAGCATAACGATTGAAAGCCACTGCCCGCGGGTCAACCCCAACCACTGATACCCAATACCAAAATCAGGCATACGAAATTCTTCGCCGATAATTCGCATAATCGCATAGAGAATACCAAACATCGCGGAGATAAACCCCGGTTTACGCGGTTTTCTCCACAGCCATGCTAAAATTAAAAATACGCTTAAACCCTCAAGCAAAGCTTGAATAAGTTCTGATGGGTATCGCGGTGTCAAAATTGGGCGCAATGCATGAATGACGGCATGATTGTGATGATACGTGGCATCGACAATCGCTTGTTTGAATGCGTCGATATTGCGTTGATAGTTGTAATTCGTGAAATTTGTAACCCAATTATTCCATTGCTTTACAGTAACCGAAAGCTTCTGGCCCCATTTTGTCGTGAAGGTCCCGACGGCATGTGCGGCAGGGCCCAAACTACGAAGCTTATTTAGGTGATTATTTACGCCCCATGTGTAAATCTCAGACGGAAATTTCACGGCGTACCATCTCGGCTTGCACGGCCGACCGTACAATTCGCCGTTCATAAAATTGGCGATGCGGCCGAAGAAAATACCAACGCCAGCGCCAAAAGTGCATAAATCGATTAAGTGCGTAACTTTAATTTTATTTTTTCGGCCATACAAATAGCATGCTGTGCAAACGCCGATAATTCCGCCGTGTGAAGCCATCCCGCCTTTGTTTACAGCTAAAAGCGACCAAAACGGAAAACTGCGGTGAAACGTCACAAAAAGTGAGGGAGCATAAAAGGCCGCATAACCCAGCCGCCCGCCAACGAGAGTTCCGATTGCCGCATAGGTAATAAAATCGGCCACTTGCTCGCGTTTCATTTGTATGGTCCCGCGCTTGGCCATCAAATCAATGAAATAGTAGGCGAGAAAAAATCCGGTCAAATACGCAAGCCCGTAATAACGTATCCCAATTGTATGGGTAAACTGAATCAGAAATGGTGAAACATCGTGCACCCAAGGAGTTTTCATAATTGCCTCATCTCGATTGTGTTCTCGCTTACATGCGTCAGTTCAACTTCAACTATAATCTCGTCGCTATAACATTTTGATTTTTTGGTCTAGGTATGACAAGAGAAAACTGACTTATGAAGATCATTCTCGCATCTACGTCACGTTATCGCGCTCAACAGCTACGCAATATGGGTCTGTCTTTCGGAACCTGCGCGCCACAGTTTGACGAAGAAGCTTACAAAGCGAAGTCAAGACTCGCGCCACGACTACTGTCTCAGCGTTTAGCCAGTGAAAAAGCGCGCAGCGTATATTTAAATCGCATAAAATCTCAGCCGGCCAGTAAAACCGACTTAGTCGTAATCGGGGCCGACCAGCTTGTTTGTTTAGGTAAAACGGTACTCGGCAAACCGCACAGTTCAAAAAACGCCGTTAAAATGTTAACGAAAATGCAAGGTCGCAAGCACCAATTGATCACCAGCATCTGCGTGATGGGTCCCAATAATAAAACTTTCGAATACACGGACATTGTCGAAATTAAAATGCGGGCGCTTACGGGCGATCAAATCCGTCAATATATTGATCGAGACCGTCCATTTGATTGTGCCGGTAGTTATCGATTCGAAAAGGGCGGTCTCACACTTGTGCAGAGCCTTAAAATTCAAGACCCCTCGAGTCTTAGCGGGTTACCGCTAGTCGCATTAACTTGGGTAGGGGTACGGTGTGG